>JBBSJZ010000078.1:0-15850 GCA_038256795.1 Pirellulales bacterium
ATTGTGCTCGAGCAGTTTGTCGTGGTGGGTGATGATCAGCAGCCCCATTTTTGCGCGTCCGATCTCGGCAATCGACTCGCTCGCCAAACGCACCGCATCGGCATCCAAACCGCTGTCGGTCTCGTCTAGGATTGCAAACTTGGGCTGCAACATGGCGAGCTGTAGAATTTCAGCACGCTTCATTTCACCTCCCGAAAATCCATCATTCACATAACGACGTGCGAACTCAGGATCGATCCGCAACTGGGACATTTTGTCCTTGAGCTCCTTGCGGAACTCACGCATCGGAATGAGCTCTTCACCTTCTTTGCGATCGGGACGGCGAACATTGGTGGTCGCGTGGCGGAGAAAGTCCGCCATCTTCACACCGGGGATCGCCATCGGACGCTGGAATGCCATGAACAAACCTACACGAGCTCGCTGGTCCGGGGACATGGCGAGCACGTCGTCGCCATCGAGCGTGATCGAGCCGCTCGTGACTTCGTAACTGGGGTGACCCATGATGGCCAGCCCGAGCGTGCTCTTGCCACTCCCGTTCGGACCCATCAACGCGTGGGTCTCACCATGGTTGATGGTCAATGTGACGCCACGCAAAATCGGCTTGTCGCCGACGGAAACGTGCAGGTCTTCGATCTTCAAAACGTGTGTCATGACTTACGAACAAGTGAAAGGATAACAATTGAAATTGAACGACAAGTCGGCGCTGAGCCCTCGGGGATTCTGGTGACCGAATCTAGACCGAAGGGTTCGACGTGTTTGGCACCGCAGCGAATTGGCAACATGCGTCGCCATCTAGCCGGCAACTATTGAGTTGCACCGGACGCCCCAGCGCTTCCGAGAAGATCTTCTCCTCCAAGCGGCACATGGCTCGGTCATCCGAAACGTCGGTCATCGACGGGTAAGGACAAGCCGCTATGTCCAGCACCGGCAACTGACCCGAGTGAGTCACCGAATTGTCGATCTGGCGGGCTGCTAACGCCTCGGACAGTTTACGGATTCGCCGCTCGAATGCGAGCGTTTCCGGGTCAACCCCCGTCTCGTCGGCCGTAGCGGCAACATCCTCGCCCTCGCCTCCGTGTTTAGGACCGGCATTCACTTCCGCCGCGTAGTGCTGGCCCAATCGATCGGCCACGGATTGAAGCAATCGATCTCGCACCGCGAGGTCTGGAAATAATAAAATCTCGCGCCACATCGCGTCAGCCAACTCACTCGAATTCGCTCCCACACGCTTGTGACCTGCGACCGTCAAGCGATAACGAAACTTGGGCCGACCGCGTCCGGCGACGAGCTTTTCACGCTCGAGAAAGCCCTGGTCCAACAAACGCTCAATCCTCTGGCGAACCGCTGTCGCCGTCACACCGAGCGAATCCGTCAATTCTCCAACGCCGAACGCGTCGCCAGCCCGCATCGCCAACAGCAATTGACGGTCAACCGACCGTAAATCACTCGTTTCAAAATGCTGATGGGTGGACATATTCACAGCGTCATGACGGGGCCGAAATGGCGGTAAGGACCAGCCCACAAGCCGGAGTTGCGCGATCTGTGAATTGGTTTGTACCGGTATCTTTGCGGGCAATCCTATTTTTGACAACAGGTGCTGCGTAAATTAGATCACTCCACCGCTGGATACTCCGAATCGAGTGGATCCTCCGGATCGGGGCTTCGCGAAGATTACGGCTCGAACGTTGGAAGCCGCCCGCCCAACACCGCCCCAGAACCACCGGCTATACTCTCCAAGCGTCACCAAGACACTTTCCTGCCCAGCTGCTTAACTCTCACTCGCGAGACTCGTTTGATGCGTTCGCTTCGCCTTGCTGCTCCCGTTTTCGTTGCCCTATTCGCCCTGACGCTCCTCGGCCTACGGACGGCGGATGCTCCGGGCAAGCAAATGGAAACATTAGCGGACACGTTCATCGATTCGCTCGATGAGACCCAAGCCGCCAAGGCCAAGGTGCCCTACGACTCCGAGCAACGGGTCGCGTGGCACTTCATCCCGATGGATACTCGCAAGGGCTTGCCTTTGCGGGAAATGAACACCTCGCAAAAGACGGCGGCGCTGCGGCTGTTGCGGTCCGGACTGAGCGAAACGGGTTACGCCAAGGCGAGTCAAATCATGATGCTCGAAAAGGTGTTGCTCGAACTCGAAGGCCCGACGAGCGTCGGTCGACGTGACTTTGAGAAATACTACCTCACAATCTTCGGTACACCGAGCGAAACACAACCCTGGGGATTCTCGTTCGAAGGCCACCACCTATCGCTTAACTTCTCGTGCCGTGGGGGAGAACTTGTCGATACCACGCCACAGTTTTTTGCGACGAATCCGGCGGTCGTGATGAACGATGTGAAGGCGGAGCTCGGCAAGGGAACGCGAGTCTTGCGACTGGAAGAGGAACTGGCGTTTGAGCTCATCAATTCAATGGACGAGGCCCGCGCAGCCACCGCCACGATCGCGGACGAAGCACTCGCGGAAATTCGTTTCGCTGGCGAACCACAAGCCACCGTTGATCAGCCCGCAGGCATCGCGATGCAGGCCCTCGAACCCGCGCAGCAAGAATTGCTCAAGCGTTTGATGTCGGTTTACGTCGACGCGGTCCCCGAAGCCACCGCCACCGAGCGGCGCAAGCTAATCGACACGGACGGCTGGGACGATATCCATTTCGCCTGGGCCGGGGCCAAGAAACCCGGCATCGGTCACTATTATCGTATCCGAGGCAAAAGTTTTCTGATCGAGTTCGTTAACACCCAAGCGGACGCTGCGGGTAATCCAGCGAATCACATTCACTGTGTGTGGCGAGATCTCACCGGCGATTTCGATTTGCCGAACAAATCATAATGCTTCGCTTGAAACAAGGCCGCGAGCGTGTCTCTCAAAGAATGGCTTAACCACCTCGCAAAGCGCTACAATGATTGGTGCGGCGATCGCGAGATGGAAATGACGATCCGCCGGCATCTGACGGATGCTGGCTTCTACGGCGGCGGTGCCAAGCTTCGTGATGTGCGATTAGTCGCCGTCGAGCGACCCGGATGGCAACAAATCTATCGCTTCGAGGCCGAAGTTCGAGTCCGCAGTGACGAAGACGATGACGGACCGGCAACACCGCATGATCGACGCATCTATGGTCTCGTCCGCAACGACATTCGCCACAAAATCGAATCGGTGCGAGTCTTCGATAACGATGCCGAACGTCGTTCCCTGTTTGCCAGATGGAGCGACGGCTTGATCTGCTTGCGCGGCGCGCATTCACTCCAAGATCCATGAGCCACTTTCATGCTACGTGAAAGCACCTACAACAAAATTAAAACGGTCCAATGGCAATCCTACGGCATTCGTGATCGCGAATAATTCGAACGAATCCTCCAATTGCTCCATTACACAAAGTACGCTTTCGTCGGATGAGCATGAAAACCTCAACCATGGCGATCGTCATGCGGAGGGAGCAATCAATTTTCATCCGCTCATACCAATTCGGCCTGACGGGTCTCGGCATTGGTGGCACTGGCAGTTCCGTGGACGTGCCGCAGTAGTTCGCGAAACGCGATCGGCTTGACCAAATGAACATCGAAGCCCGCCCGGATGGCGAGTTCGCGGTCCGCGGGCCCGCCCCAGCCGGTCAGTGCGATCAGCCGTAGCCTGGCTGTGGTGGTAGAGCGACGTAAACGACGGGCGATCTCAAACCCATCCATGCCGGGTAGCCCGATGTCGGAAATGACGATATCGGGCGGGTCAGCACCAGCTTCTTGCAACGCCTCGATCCCATCGCGGGCGACCCGTACGACAAAACCTTCCAATTCAAACAGTTCTGCCAGTAGCGATGACGCATCGTGATTGTCTTCGACGATCAATAATTTGCGTCCCTTAGCAGCCGTGGTGTTCGCTGCCGCCGTCGTTCGATCCGGGCTATCGACGGCTACCTTGTTTGAATCGAGTGAAGCAACCGACGCCAGTTCGGGCAACGTCACGGTGAAGCAACTTCCGAGTCCGGGTCCGCGACTGGACAGTGTCAGTTGGCCACCGTGTAAACTTGCTAGTCGGTTAACAATTGTCAGCCCCACACCCAAACCCCCGTACTCACGGGTGCGGCTGGCATCAACCTGCATGAACGGCTCCAGCAATCGATCGGCCTCGGCAGGCGAGAAACCGATTCCATTATCGCTGACCGAGATCGAAACCACATTTGCTTCTCGCTCTACCTGCAGATTGATCCTGCCGCAACTGGGCGTGTACTTCGCCGCATTGTCCAGCAAGTTGGCGGTGAGCTGTGCCAAACGCACACGATCCCCTTCCACCATCACTGGTGTATCGGGGACGAGCAAGTGAAAGCGATGGGACTTCTCACGAAACATCCCTTCGGTCATTTCAACCGCGTCCGCGATCGCATCATGCAAGTCCAGTCGCTGTTTTTGCAATTCAACCATCCCACGGCTGAACCGCGACACATCCAATAAATCATCCGTGATCCTCACCAAATTGTTCGTTTGCCTCTGAATGACTTCGCGAGCCCGATTCACTGCGTCTGGCGAACTGGACTTGATATCCAGTAACGCCAAACTGGATCGGATGGGCGCCAATGGATTTCGCAACTCGTGCGCGAGCAGCGCCAGGAACTCATCCTTGCGTTGGTCAGCGGCTCGCAGTGATTGACTCAGACTTTCGTTCTCGGATGATCGCCTCTCTGCCAGGTATCGTTGTCGCTCCAAACGATTGAACAACAGCGTTGCGACGACGTTGACAATCACATAGATACTCAGTTGAACTAAATCGGGAACGTCATCAATGAGCAGCGATGATTCCGGTTTTACAAATAGGTGCGCTGCGGCGAGCGTTCCCAAGATGATCGAAAAAACGGCCGGACCCGTTCCCGCGATCCACGCAGTCGTCAAAACACTTAAATAGAATAAGCTGAAGGGACACTGGTCTCTCAGCCACGGATGCAACAGAGTTCGTCCCCAGATGGCCAGCAGCGTCATGACCACGGCCGCACCGTACCGCCACATGAAACGCGTGACTGGCTGGGGGAGCTGTTCCACCGTTGACAAGTTCATCATTTCTATCCCTTGGTAAAGGTCAAATTACCGCGGGGGCGGATTGCGATCGTGAAGTTTCCTGGCGGATTCGCTCGACAAGGGCGGCGACATTCAACGGCTTCTGAAACCAGCCATCCCAACCACGACCCGCTGGTTCTTGGCCGCGATTCCGCGGCGATCCCGTGACGGCAAAGACCTGCAGGTGAGCCAAACGCTCGTCATGGCGAATGCACTGCAGCGTTGCCAGGCCACCGGAAACAGGCATCTGCATATCCATCAGCACAAAGTCGGGCATCGTCCCCCACATTTGTAATTGCTCCAACGCCTCCGCGCCGTCGCGGGCAACGTGGACGTCAAACCCTTGCGAAGCTAATACGAATGCCATCAGTCCTCGCTCGTTATCACTGTCCTCAACCACCAACAACCGAATAGGTCGCCCCTCGGTCGTGGGAGACAAGTGCGTTTGTGCGGGCGCCAACCGATGATCGGCAACACTGGCTTTGCCGACAAATGACTGAAGCACTGCGGCGGCGTCGATGTCTTCACCGCGATCAAGCCTTGCTTGCAACGCATCCAGTCGTAGCTGCAGAACATTCAATTCATTACGACGACGATGCTCGTCTTCGCTGAACGACTCCGCGTCGTCATGCGTTTGAGCGATTTCTTCCCGCAACACCTTGATGGATTCGGGCGCCTCGATACCGATCTTAACGATCCGCCCGCGAACCTGAAGGATGCTGAGGGTGATTCCCAGATGAGGAAAGACGACTCGTTGCTGAGCCCGTCGGGAAAGTACCAACATGGCGAAAGGCCTCCTGCACAAATTCCAGATGCGACAAACTCTGGGGAAGTCGCTCCCGAGCCAAGGGCGGTGTCATCATCGACTCACGCTCCCAGACGCCTCGCGACCTCTCCGGCGCCTTCGTCGGCGCATACCAGTCACGAATTGGTCAATCTACCCTAGCATGACGAGCCGAGCAATGGGGCCAGCGATCATGGCGTTGAACCAGCAGAGTCACCTGATCCACCACCGCGAGCTTGCCCTCAGCTCTAAGGAAACGCAGCCATGTCGCGACTCGGATCATTTAAAAATTGGGGCAACCACTTTGCCCAGCGGCATGCCGATTGGTGCGGCGACCGCGACATGGAGATGATGATCCGTGAGCTCTGGCACCGACCGAGCCAATCCAATCGTGCGCACCCGCTTACTTGGCCTACACCGACGTCGTTATCAGTATGAGTGAAAAGCCGCCGCACATCACTCTTCCAACTTTCAGCCTGCGGAGTTACGCCTGCGATGAATTGGGGAAGTCGGTCGCTGACGCTGTCGCTGCGCTGCGAGGAGCCACCGACGTGTTTGTTCGCGCCAGAACCTATTCTCGAAACATACATGCGACTACAGACGTGCGCTGTTGCCCCCAGTCATTTCGGATGAGGAAGATCGTACACTCGTTACAGAGTTGTACACTCGTTACAGAATTGAATGGAAAGTTCATCGCATTTCCAATGCTAGCGTACGCTTTCGCTGGTAGGATCGGTGCCTGTTGCTGGCACGGTTGCCAGTTTGTAGCAGACGGCTTCCTCACCACTGCGTGCGAATAGCTGGTTGCCGACGACGACCGGATGGTTCCAGCTCTTTCCGTGCACGCCATCAATGCGGCCCAATTCACGATGCTCCCTTGGGTTGGCATCCAGCAGCACAATCTCGCCGGTCTCGCATTGAACCACGAGCGCACTCGAATCTTCGAGCAACAAGACTTGGCCCTTGCCGTAGCGACCCTGTTTCCATGTCTTTTCACCGTTACTCAAATCGATGCATGTGAAGATACTGTCGTCGAAACCATACAAGTAACCATCATGCAGAACGCAGTCATTGAAGTCGGGCTTCAGTTTCCGTGATGTCCACAGCTCTTCCGCGACGAGCTTGCCCTCAATTTCGTTCACTTCGATCAACCGAGTACCGCTGCCCATTCCCGTCGGAATGAGCACCTTATTTCCGTCGATAACGAGCGGCTGGAGCGCACGGTATCCGTCGTGACTCCACGCATACGCGAGCACTTCATTCCCATCGCTCGGTTGGTAAACGTGCAAGCCCTCGTTGCTGAGAATCGCTAGGTACGGTTGGCCCGCCAATTCAATCGGTTGCACCGAAGCGTACGAGTCGGATCCGCAGCGAGCGGTCCAGCGCGCGTCGCCCGTTTTCACATCCAGCGCCAGCACGCCCAGCGCGTCTTTCCCACCCGCGTAAATGACGACACTTTCGCCAGACACCATCGGCGACGCGGAGAATCCCCACATCGGGATGCTTCGCTTGGCAAGTTCACGCAGGTCGACCTTCCACTCAAGCGTACCGTCGATGGCATTGACCGCGACCAGGAATCCCTCGGCACCCATCGCCAACAAGGTTTGGCCATGGAGCGTTGGCGTCGCGCGTGGCCCGAGGCCTCCGAGCGGTTCAAAGAAACGCGATGGTAAGCTGTGCGTCCACACCTCGCTACCGTCACTGGCGCGGTAACAGACGACGCATTCCAGCTCGCCACGTTGCTCTTGCGTGAACAGCAGATCGCCAGCGACGACGAACGACGACCATGCCGGTCCGACCGGAATCCGCCACAGCTCACGCGGCGGATATGACTGCCAGTCGCGCTCGATCACCGTGCCGTGCTGGACGCCATCCCACAGCGGACCACGCAGCCCCGGCCAAGCGACCACTGCCAATGAGCGTGCCATTTCATCGCGGTCGATCGCCCGCGCAGCACCGGATGACTGCCGCGATGCCGCGAAATCGATTGCCCGCGATTCCGCCGACTCGGACCACCGTCCTTGCAAGTCCATCGCGAAGTTTCCCCATACCCCATCGGACCTGAGCAGCGTCGTCGACAGGAATACCAACACGCCAGCCGCGATCGCCCACCACGTCCGTTTCCGATCCCGGCGTTTGCGACCGACGATCAACGCGAGGGTGAAGGCGGCGACGCCCAACGGCATCGCCATCACGATCACACCGACGCCGCGCATCGTCGGATCCATTAGCGCGACGGTGACGACCAAGCCGATCATCAATGCCACCAAGCCACCCACTCGTTCCTGCCAACTGGCTCGGCTGGCAACACACCACCAAACCAGAATTGCGAGCGCACACAAAGCCGGGCCAAACGCGGCAGAGACCCACAACATCGAGGGGCCATCGGCAACGAGCTTCGGCAAATTTCGCAGCACGACCATCGCCACCAGTGCGACGATACCCGGCCAAACCCGCAACGGCCTCAGTCCCGTCGACTCGACAGCAGGCGGTTGAAGGGGATCAGATTCACTCATCGGACGAGCCTTGCAGGAAATTGCAGAAATGGCATTAGAAATAACGGCGGTAGCCTCAGCTTATGATCGACGAACGACCGCCGGAAGCCGACGGACCCAAATCATTGCTTGACTCCCGCCACTGTGTGGCAATACAATGCCACTGGCAATTGATTGCCATTCGATTCCGACCGCGCAGGAGGATTCAGGCATGGGGAAAAAGAAAGCGGCGCTGTCCGAACTGGGAGCCCGAGAGCGTCAGATCATGGAGGTGATTTTCTCGCTGGGTGAAGCGTCGGTCGGCGACGTTCACGTGAATCTGGCGAGCCCGCCGAGCTACTCGGCGGTTCGCACGATGATTCGGTTGCTTGAATCCAAGGGGCTGGTAAAGCACCGTAGCGATGGCAACAAGTACATCTACCGAGCGACTCAGTCGAAGGATTCGGCGAGCAAGAAGGCGATCAAGCACGTCGTCAAAACGTTCTTTGAAGGTTCATCGTCCGATGCCGTTGCGGCGTTGTTTCGATACGAAACCTTGAGCGCCCAAGACCTCGATCGCATCGCCACGCTCATTGACGCCGCACGTCAGGAGGGCAAGTGATGATACTTCAAGATTGGACAATCGATCTCCTGGTGAAGGCGACTGCGATGTTGACCCTGGCGTTAGTTGCTGATCGAGCGTTGCGGCAGTCTTCCGCTGCCAGCAAGCGAAAGCGATGCCCTCCCAGTAGGGGACCGGTGGTGCAGCGATAGCCAAAACGGGGCTTGATTGCGTACGATGGTGACTTGGCAAAATTCTCTCGACCAATGAACCCAGGCTCTCACGATGCTGTTTCGAATCTCTCTCGGTGTCTGTTGGTTGATTGCGTCGGTGACGCCACCGTTTGCACTTGCCCAGGAGAAGCCAGATGCCGTCACTGCTGAAGTTTCGGCGGATGATGCTGCGAAAGAATTGGAGCTGATCGGGAAGCCGCGTCAGATCACATTCGCGGGATTGCGGGCGGGCGAGGGCTACTTCAGCAGTGACGGCAAGCGGATGGTTTTCCAAAGTGAACAGGATCCGGCTAACCCGTTCTACCAAATTTTCTTGATGGATTTGGAAACGGGTGACGTGCAAACCGTTTCACCAGGCTTCGGCAAAACCACCTGTGGCTGGATCGCCCCGAGCGGCGATGCGGTGCTGTTCGCGAGCACTCAAGGTGACGCCGACGCGAAGCAAAAACAGCTCGACGAATTGGAGCTGCGAGCCAGCGGCAAACAACGCCGTTATGCCTGGGACTACGACCCGACTTACGAACTGTATCGTCGCGACTTGACGTCGGATTCATACACCCAGCTGACGGATGCGCTGGGTTACGACGCCGAGGCCAGCTACAGTCCCGACGGTTCGCAGGTGGTGTTTGCGAGTAACCGTGAAGCGTACTCGCGGGAGTTGACCGACCGTGAGAAGCAACTGTTTGAAGTCGACCCGGCGTTCATGATTGATCTGTACATCATGGACGCGGACGGCACCAACGTTCGCCGTTTGACGGACACGGAGGGCTACGACGGTGGTCCGTTTTTCTCGCCGGATGGCAAGCGAATTTGTTGGCGACGTTTTTCTGCGGACGGTGCGACGGCGGAGATCTTCACCATGAATACCGACGGCACGGATGCGCGTCGGCTGACGGATCTGGGTGCGATGAGCTGGGCACCGTTCTTCCACCCCAGCGGCGAGTACGTCGTGTTCACGACCAATCGTCACGGCTTCGCGAATTTCGAGCTGTATGTCGTGCGTTCGGATGGCCTGGGTGAGCCCGTACGAGTGACGCACACGGACGGCTTCGATGGGTTGCCCGTGTTCTTGCCAGATGGCGAAACGATCTCCTGGACGAGCACACGCACCTCGAACAAACGTTCGCAAATTTACATGGCGAGTTGGAACGATGCGAAGGCTCGCGAGTTGCTGAAACTCTCCACGAGTGAACCTGAAGATCGCTCGGCGGGATTTGAAGCGGCGAGTCAATCGACGCCGGAGTTCACAGCGGCGGATATCGGTCGGCATGTGGATTATCTGACCCGGCCAGAACTCGGGGGTCGGCTGACGGGGACGGAAGGTGAGCGACGGGCGACGGCTTACGTTGCCGCGTATTTGGAGAGTCTCGGTTTCGAGCCGGCCGGTGAGAACGGTACGTTTTTTCAAGAGTTCGATTTTCCGGCGGGTGCTTCGCTCGGTGATGGAAATCGGTTGACAATCCAGGATGCGGACAAGCTGCTCGATGAGGATTGGCGACCGCTATCGTTCTCGGGTGATGGTGAGACGGTGGCGGCGAGCGTGGTCTTTGTCGGCTATGGATTGGCAGTACCGCCGAGCGAAGGGCTCGAAGAATACGACAGCTATGTGCATTTGGATGTGGCGGGAAAGTGGGTGATGGTGCTGCGGGATTTGCCACAAGACATCACCCCGGAGCGGCGCCAGCAATTGGCTCGTTATTCGTCACCACGTCGCAAAGCTTCGGTCGCTCGCGATAACGGCGCGATTGGAATCATGTTCGCTGCGGGGCCGACGAGCCAGGTGAAATCGCAACTGATTCGGTTTGACAGTGATGCGTCGCAAGCGGGAGTCAGTATTGGTGTGGTATCGGTGAGCAACGCAGTTGCGGCAGCGATGCTGCAAACGCAGCAAGCGTCATTGGCGGAACTGCAGAAGTCACTCGACGATGGCGAGCCGCAAATGGGGATGGCGCTCGACAAGGTCACGGTATCGGCCAGCGTTCATATTGATCGCAAGACAGGGGTTGGACGGAACGTGTTGGCGCGGTTTCCGGCGGTTAATGGCGGTCTGGTCGAACAGACCCGTGTTGATGATCAATCCCCTCACCCTAACCCTCTCCCCACGAAGCGTGGGGAGAGCGGACAAGAAGGGGAAGTCGAGGAGAAGCAAGTAGCTGCCGTGATCGTTGGTGCTCACATCGACCACTTGGGTCGTGGAGTGGGGAGTAATTCGCTGGCCAATGAAAACGAACAGGGGCAAGTTCATGCGGGGGCGGATGACAACGCCAGCGGTGTCGCGGCGATGTTGGAGATTGCCCAGTACTTGGCGACGGAGATCAAAGCGAAGCGGATCGCGTCGAAACGTGACGTGATCGTGGCAGCCTGGAGCGGCGAAGAACTCGGCTTGTTCGGTTCACAGGCGTTCGCGAGTGAGTTTTATGAGCTGTACCCGAACGCGGCGATGGTGGAATCGGAGCTCGATCCGGCTGACCCACACGCGGGGCTATTGGCGGCTCACGCTCACGGCATGACGACGGATGCCCAGCCGCTGACGGCCGCGATTGCGGCTTATGTCAACCTCGACATGGTGGGGCGTTTGCGAGAGAAATTGATCATTCAAGGGATCGGTTCGTCGCCGGGATTCGCGGCTGAAGTCCAGCGGCGGAACGTACCGGTCGGGCTAGCATTATCGCTCGATAAGACGAGTACGCGATTGCCAACGGATGCCGCGACGTTCGTGGCTCGTGATGTGCCGATTTTATCAGTGTTCACCGGCGCTCACGAGGATTACCACACGCCCCGCGATACGGCGGACAAGCTCAACTATGAGGGCGCCGCCGATATCGCGAAACTCTGTGCGCTGCTGATGCGTGGGTTTTTAACTGCGGATGCGGCGCCGGCGTTTGAGTTGGCGGAGGGAGAGCGGCAGGATGATGCACCGCGAGTGAACCTCACCGCTTACATGGGCACGATTCCCGATTACGCTGCGGGCGATGTGAAGGGACTCAAGCTCAGTGGCGTGGCCGCGGATGGACCGGCGGCGAAGGGTGGCGTTCGCGGCGGTGATGTGATCGTCGAATTGGCGGGACGCAAGGTCGAGGATATCTACGACTATACCTACGCGATCGAGGCACTCAAAATTGGCGAAGAGGTGGAGGTGGTGGTGCGGCGCGGCGAGGAAAAAATGACGTTCAAGGTGACGCCGACGCCGCGGGAGTGAGACTTGAAGTCAAGCTGGCTTGGAGGCGGTATGCATTGTGAAGTGAAGGGCCCCTCTCCCTAATCTTCTCCCCATCGAAACGATGGGGAGGGGGGGAACAAGATAAGAACCGTATTTTCCTAACTGTCAAAGCGATGGGAAGTAAGGGAGAGCAAATGGGATTGAAAAAACGAAACGGTCCAGTTGTTGCAGAAGGGAAGGCATCTGCCGATGGTAGGCTGTCGCGTTGGCGTGCCCGTTGGCGGTCGCTGAGTAAAAAGGTGAATGACCGATGATGTACTTGCTGTTTGTGGTGCCACCGTTTCTGTTGGGATTGTATGCCCAATACTTGGTGAAGTCGCGTTTTTCTCAAATGAGTGAGATGCCGACTCGTGTTTCGGGTGCTCAAGCTGCGCGAACGATGTTGGATTCGGCTGGATTGCAATCGGTCGGTATTGAACAGGTTGGTGGTCATTTGAGTGATCATTACGACCCCAGCGCGAAAGTACTGCGGCTGAGTAGTGACGTTTACAACGGTCGCAACATTGCGGCACTCGGTGTTGCCTGTCACGAAGCGGGTCACGCGTTTCAGGACGCGAAGGGCTACGCCCCGCTGATGATCCGTAATCTGGCGGTACCGATGGCGAATTTTGGCTCGGGCATCGGCGTGACGATGCTGATGTTCGGTGCGATACTGGCCATCCGGCCGCTGTTGTGGGCTGGGATCGTCTTGTTCGCAGGGGTGGTATTTTTCCAAGTCGTCAACTTGCCGGTCGAGTTCGATGCGAGTGCGCGGGCGAAACGGCAATTGGTCGAGCAGGGGCTGATCTCCGAAGCGGATTCGCCGTACGTTGCCAAGGTGCTCGGTGCCGCGGCACTCACGTATGTGGCCGCCACGTTGCAATCGATCATGACGCTCGTCTATTACGTTTGGATTGCCACCAACCGACGGTAGTGCGCCACAGCGGAACTCGTCGCGAGTGTCGGACTGAGTTAAGATGTCCGCAGCGGAACGATTGTGGAGCGTTTCGTGAGATGTTAGATAACGAAAGTCTCTGCGACGTCCGCTACGGAATGACATGGCTGCCCACGATTACTTCGCCGCTCCTGCGGACCCTCAATTGATTCTCACTCACGCTGACGGACCGCAGGGTTCGTTGCCGCTGAGTGATGAGATGTTGCGAACTTGGACGAGCGGCGACTTGTTCGGCTTGACGCAAAGTGTCGGGATGGGTTTTGATCCGCGCCGAGTGCTGGGCGATCAATACCTAATCCTCAGTACCCAGGGCGGCGTGCGGGCTCCGGACGGGACTCCCATCGCACTGGGTTACCACACGGGACACTGGGAAGTTGGGATTCTCGTGCAGGCTGCGGCGGAACAGATTTCGGCGTTCGAGGGAGTCCCTTTTGCGGCGTTCTGCAGCGACCCCTGCGATGGTCGTTCGCAGGGTACTCGCGGCATGTTTGACTCGCTGCCGTACCGGAATGACGCGGCGATCGTGATGCGGCGGCTGATTCGGTCGTTACCTCGCCGCAAGGGAATCATTGGGATCGCGACCTGTGACAAGGGATTGCCGGCGATGATGATGGCGCTGTGTGGGTGCGGTGATTTGCCGAGCGTGCTCGTGCCTGGCGGAGTGACGCTGCCGCCGACTCAGGGCGAGGACGCGGGCAAGGTGCAGACAATTGGCGTTCGTTACAGTCGCGGCGAAATGTCGCTCGAAGAGGCGTCGCTCGAAGGATGCCGCGCGTGCGGAACGCCGGGCGGCGGTTGCCAGTTTCTGGGGACGGCGGCGACAAGCCAAGTCGTTGCGGAAGCCCTCGGCATGACGGTACCGCACGCGGCACTCGCGCCGAGCGGTCAACCAATCTGGATTCAATTGGCACGTGATTCGGCGGAAGCGGCACGCTCGATGGTCGCGACGAAGACGACGCTCAAAGATATTGTCACGGACGACGCCGTGTTCAATGCGATGTTGATGCACGCGGCAGTCGGCGGTAGCACGAATTTACTGCTGCACATCCCCGCGATCGCCGCGGCGATGGGACTGAAGCGGCCCGGCGTGAAAGAGTTCCGGGAAGTCAACGCGTTGGTGACGCGGTTTGTCGATTGTTTGCCCAACGGTCCCGTGGGGCATCCCACCGTGCGGCTGTTTTTGGCGGGCGGAGTGCCGGAGGTCGCGTGGCACCTCAGGGAACTCGGATTGCTTCGTGCTGAAGCGAGGACGATCACAGGGATGACGTGGAACGAATTGCTAGACCTCTGGATCAAGAGCGGCCGGCGCGAAGCGTGTCGCGAGCGTTTGCGAGAAAGCGACGGGATCGATCCGGATGATGTCATCATACCACCGGCGATTGCCATCAAACGCGGTTTAACGAGCACTGTTTGCTTCCCTGAAGGCAATCTTTGTCCCGAGGGTAGCGTCATCAAAGCCACATCGATCGATCCGACGGTGGTCAGTGATAGGGGTGTGTATCGCAATCGTGGACGAGCTCGAGTGTTCACGACGGAGCGGGCGGCGATCGCGGCGATCAAGGGGCAAACGGAACCGGCGATCCAGGCGGGCGATGTGATTGTGCTGATTGGTCGCGGGCCGCTGGGTTGCGGAATGGAAGAGACGTACCAGATCACGTCGGCACTGAAGTACTTGTCCTTCGGCAAACAGGTTGCTCTCGTCACGGATGCAAGATTTTCTGGGGTCAGCACCGGAGCCTGCATCGGCCATGTTGGGCCCGAGGCGCTCGCGGGCGGTCCGGTGGGGCGAGTCCGCGATGGTGATATCATCGAAATCGAGATCAACCAGCATTCGCTCGTCGGTAAGGTCGATTTGGTCGAGACCGTCGATGGTGAAACGGGCCCGGCGGCGGTGGCGAGTTTTTTGGCGCGGTCGCCGCACCCTGAGCTGCGGGTCGAACCCGAGATGCCCGACGACACGCGGTTGTGGGCGGCGCTGCAACAGGTCGGCGGCGGAGCCTGGGGCGGTTGCGTTTACGATGTCGACGAAATCATTGCGACGCTGCAAGCCGGTATCGAAGCCCGCAAGGCACGTTAAGGAGGGCCCCCGCTCCCCAACGCGACAGCCCGGCCAGATGAGCGGCTTTGGCGCCAGACGCCGGCTCCTTGCTGAAGCCATTCAACGGCTCCTTGCAAAATCCATTCAACGGTTCTTCAAGCGAGCGAGGCCGCTGCGATGACCGGCGCGACGAATGCCCCGCTCGTGCGGCGACCGGCTGCCGTCTTGCGATGGGCTTCTCAAGCGGGATAATCGGGGCTGAAATTCGCCTCACCGCAACACAAACTCAGGAAATTAGTCATGGCTTTGGTGCCACTCCGCGTTGTCCTCGATCACGCAGCCGAAAATAATTACGGCGTTGCCGCGTTCAACGTCAACAACATGGAACAGATCCAATCGATCATGGAGGCCGCCGAAGACACTGATTCACCCGTGATCATTCAAGCCTCGCGCGGTGCCCGTTCGTACTCGCAAGACGCTTACCTGCGTCACCTAATGATCGCCGCCACGGAACTTTATCCGCACATTCCGATCGTGATGCACCAGGACCACGGCAACAGCC
>JBBSJZ010000079.1:0-15724 GCA_038256795.1 Pirellulales bacterium
CCAAGGCCGCAAACGTCGAAATCGTGAAGCGAGTCGACATTGGCGGTGCGTACCAAACCGCAGTCGTCAGCGGCGACGTCGGCAGCGTCCGCGCGGCCGTTGAAGCGGGTGCCGCAGCCGCATCCCAAGTTGGCGAGCTCGTCGCCAGCCACGTGATCGCACGCCCCAGCGAAGGTCTGGTGAAGGCTTTTTTCAGCTAGCGCCGAATCGATCGCTGGCTTTGCAGCAATCGTCTTCGGCGCCGGTCGCTTCCAATTCATCCAATACCTTTTCACCCTCCGGTAACTCCGTGCTCGTTCTCGTCGCGAATCTGGGTTCGACCAGCTTCAAGTATCGTTTGTTCGATATGAAAGATGAACGCTGCTTGGCGCGTGGCGGAGTGGAACGGATCGGCGAGAGCGAAAGTCCTTGCTCGGTCGAGATTGGTGATTGGAAGGAAGAGCGGGTGATGTCGGTGCCGGACCATGGTGTCGCGGTTGCCGCATGTTTGCAGCAATTGACGGACCCCGAGCACGGTGCGATTGGTGATGCCAGCGAAGTGCAAGCGATCGGCTTCAAGGCGGTTCACGGCGGCCGTTTATCCGGCGTGTTCATCGTCAACGATGACGTGCTCGATGCCATGGCCGAGATGAACGCTGCGGCTCCGGCGCACAACCCGCCGTACATCGCGGCGATGCGAATTCTCCGCGAGCGGTTCCCACAACTGCCACTCGTCGCAGCTTTCGAAACGAACTTCCACCAAACGATTCCCGAGTCGCGACGCGAGTACGCGATCCCACGCGAGTGGGCCAATGACTTGCACATTCGCAAGTGGGGATTTCACGGTGCGAGCCATCGCTACATCGGCACCCGCAGCGGCGAACTTCTCGGTCGCTCGGACGCTCGCGTGATCTCGTGTCACTTGGGCGGTAGCAGCAGCATCACGGCGATTCAAGCTGGAAAGAGTGTCGGCACGACGATGGGCATGACGCCGCAAACGGGCGTGCCGCAAAACAATCGCGTCGGCGACTTCGATCCGTTCGCACTTCCACTGATCATCGAGCGGACGGCATTGACACTCGAGCAAGTGCTGAAGCAACTCGCCAGTCGCGGTGGGCTGTTGGGATTGAGCGGAAAGAGCGGCGACATTCGCGATCTCGAAGCTGGCGCGGACGCTGGCGACGCCGGTTGTCGACTGGCGCTGGACGTTTACGTCGAAGAAGTCCGACGACACATCGGTGGACTCATCATGGCGATGGGCGGTGTTGACGCGATCGTCTTCACCGGCGGCATCGGCGAAAAAGGCAAACGAATTCGCGCCGCCGTTTGTGCAGGTCTCGAGGAGCTCGGCATCGTCTTTGACTCCAATGCCAATGAAAAAGTATCCGGCGAGGCGACCGTGCATGATGCGTCGAGCCGAGTCCAATTGTGGGTCATCCCCACCAACGAAGAAGTGGTCGTGGCACGTCAGTGCGTCCAAGTCCTCACACAAAATAGTTGAACTATGTTTATCGCACGCGTGATCGGATCCGTGGTCAGCACCGAGAAAGTGCAATCGATGGTCGGGCACAAGTTGCTCGTCGTCGAACCCTATCGGCTGCACGCTGAAACACGTGCATCGCTGGTCTCCGCCGGCCGCACGTTCATCACCGTCGACACCCTCGGCGCTGGCGAGGGTGACTTTGTCTTGATCACGCAAGGCAGCAGCGCCCGACTCACACCCGAAACCAAAGAGCTACCCATCGACGCCGTCGTCATCGGCATCGTCGACCGGGTCGCCATCGAAAAACAAAGCGTCTATTCCCGTAGCGACGCCTAAACACACAACCCGCCATGGCTATCTGATCTCTTGCTCCCCTCGCCCCGTTTCGGGGCCAGAGGGGTAGGGGGTGAGGGGCCTCACAAGAATCGAGAGAGTTTCCAAAATGCAGTTCGATGAGAATCTGATTCGCAGCGTCGTCGCCCAAGTGCTCGCCGAAGTTGGCCCCATGCCACGTAGCAGCAACGGTTCGCACGCTTCACGCGGTGCCAGCCACGGCCACAGCACGAACTACGTCGGTCGCCACGGGATCTTCATGGATGCCGATGAAGCGGTCGCCGCAGCTCGCACGGCGTTTGAGCAACTGCGTGAGCGCAGCCTCGAAGACCGCCGCGGCATCATCGATATCATCCGTCGAATCTCGATCGATAATTGCGTCGAGCTGGGCACGATGGAGATGGAAGAAACCAAAATCGGTCGTTTGGAGCACAAGATCGAAAAGCTCAAAACGCTCGGTGAATTGTCACCGGGTGTCGAGTTTTTGGAAACCAAAGCATTCAGTGGCGATCACGGACTGGCGATCATCGAGCGTGCCCCGTTCGGCGTCATTGGTGCGATCACTCCCGTCACTCACTCATTGCCGACGATCACGGGGAACGCTGTGAGCATGCTTGCCGGCGGCAACACCGTTGTCGTCAACCCGCATCCGTCAGGCAAGAAAGTTGCGGTCGAAGGTGTGCGTCGTTTCAACGCCGCTATCCACGCCAAGTACGGCATCGACAATCTGATTTGCGTGATCGCCGAGCCGACGCTCGAGAGTGCCGAAGCGTTGTTCAAGAACCGCGGCGTGGCACTCATCTGTGTCACCGGTGGTCCCGCCGTCGCGCGTGCGGCACTGAACAGTGGCAAGCGGGCGATCGTGGCTGGCCCTGGCAATCCGCCCGTCGTGGTCGACGAGACTGCGGACTTGGATCGCGCCGCGCGCTGCATCATCCAAGGCGGCGCCTATGACAACAACTTGCTCTGCATTGCCGAGAAGGAAGTGTTTGTCGTTGAGAGCGTGTTCGACAAGATGATGGACGCGATGCGACGTGCGGGAGCGGTGCAGCTCAATGCCGAGCAGATAGCTCGCTTGACGAGCAAGGCGATCGTGCAAGTCGGCGACGACAAGCATGACGCGGCGTGCAAAGATTACATCGGCCAAGACGCGAGTTTTCTCGCCGCAGCCGCTGGCGTGAACGTCCCTGCGGATACTGAATTGGTGTTCGGTGAGACCGACGAACATCATCCGTTCGTCAGCGTCGAGCAAATGATGCCGTTCATTCCGTTCGTGCGAGCTCGCGATGTCGACCATGCGATCGCGATGGCGAAGCAATACGAACACGGCTTCCGACACACCGCGATCATCCACTCTCGCAATGTTCACAACATGACCAAGATGGGTCGTGAACTCGACACGACCTTGTACGTCAAGAACGGGCCCTGCATGGCATCGTTGGGTCTTGGCGGCGAAGGCTACCTGTCGTTCTCGATCGCTGGGCCAACGGGCGAAGGCGTCACGACACCGACGACGTTCACGCGTGAACGCCGCTGCAGCATGATCGACGAATTGCGAGTCGTGTAGTGCAATTGGCCATCGTCCTCGGCGCCGCCCGCGCCACCGTCAAGCACGAAAGCTTCAACGGCCAAAAGTTGGCCGTGTTGCAACCGGTAACGCACACCGGGGCCAACGACGGCGCACCCGTGATGGCCGTCGACGCGATCGGTTGCCGCAAGGGAGACCGAGTGATGATCACCAGCGACGGGACTTGCGCCCGAGAGATCACGAACCACGAAAACACGCCCGCACGCTGGAGCGTGATGGGAATTTTGGACTGAACCCTATCTGGTACCTGCGAATGGCCGCTCTCCGTTCAGCCGCCTAATGGACGAAGAGCAAGAAGAGCGGCAACAGGGGCCTGCCCACGCTGAGTGTGGGAACGAAAACGAAGAAAATTCAACGATAGTAACTCGCACGCATGACCATGAATTCACCCACCGCAACCGCGATCGATCCGGCGTACATCGCCGAGATCGTTCGTCGTGTGCTGGCGCGAGTGCGATCCGGTGAAGCGATGGTCTCCGCTCAAGTCCCCATCACCAAACTTGTCACCACCGAAACGGTCCTCGCCGCCGCAGCGAGCCAGCAACCGATTGTCGTCTCGGCCAAGTCGGTTGTGACGCCTTCCGCACGCGAGGAAGCGAAGCGATTGGGTATCCGAATCGAAATCGGCAGCCCGCGGACGACGACGTCAGTGAAGGCTACCGCCCACGCATCGCTCGGCATGATTGATACGACCGCAACCTCGTGGGCGGAAAGCGTCATCGCGGGTTTGAGTCGTCGTGGTATCGCCGCCATCGCTGGTTACGCTGCGAAGCAGATCGTGCTCACGGATGAGCCCGCAAAACAAACGTATCAATACTCATCCACCGGTAACCATCGCGCCGCCATGCTCTGTGAACTCGGCCAAGTCGCTCGGTTTCAACGTGAGCTGTCGCCGAGTGTTTGGGTGATCGACAAAACACGAATGAACCTGCCGACAATCGTCAATGCGGTCGCTGCGATCGCGAGATTTTCGGATGAAATGCCCCTCACCCTCTCACCGGAAACCGGGGCGAGGGGACAACGCGTCGACGGAGCCAGCTCATGATTTTTGCACGAACCATTGGCACGGTGACTTTATCTCGCAGCCACCCATCGATCGCTGCGGCGACGCTGCGCGTGATCGAGACGGTCGACTCGATTGATCGCATTGACACGCAACCGCTGGGCGGTGAAACGCAAGTCGCTTGGGACCTGTGCGGCGCCGGTGACGGTGACCTTGTGGCAATCGCCGAGGGTCCCGAAGCGGCACAGCCGTTTCGGCCCAGGGTCGTTTGTATCGACTCGGCGATTGTCGCCTTGATTGACCATGTTGAATTGAAATAACTCCCTCAGCCCCCTCACCCCAACCCTCTCCCCCGCGAATCGCTGGGGAGAGGGGGCAATGAAAATCGGAACCAGCAACCATGCAGAATCTTCATAAGATCAAACAAGACATGTGCGACATCGGTCGCCGCATTTACAACCGTCAATTCGCTGCGGCGAACGACGGTAACATCACCGTTCGCGTCAGCGAGAATGAAGTCCTCTGCACGCCAACGCTGCACTGCAAGGGCTTTCTCGTCCCCGACGATATCTCACTCGTTGACATGACGGGCAAGCAATTGTCGGGTCGCAAGAAACGCAGCAGTGAGGCACTCTTGCACTTGGAAATCTATCGCCAACGCGAAGACATCAAGAGTGTCGTTCACTGTCACCCGCCGCACGCTACCGCGTTCGCGATCGCTCGCGAGCCGATTCCTCAGTGCATTTTGCCGGAAGTCGAAGTGTTCCTCGGTGACGTGCCGATCACCAAGTACGAGACTCCCGGCGGACAACAGTTTGCGGACACGATCATTCCGTTCGTTCACAAGACGAACATCATGATCTTGGCCAACCACGGCACGGTCAGCTACGGCGAAACCGTCGAGCAGGCTTATTGGTGGACGGAGATTCTTGATTCGTATTGCCGAATGTTGATCCTCGCCAAACAACTCGGCAACGTGTCGTACTTGAGCGCCGACAAGAGCAAGGAGTTGCTCGAGTTGAAGGACAAATGGGGTTACAAGGATCCACGCAACACGGCCGAGTACGAGAACTGTGACATTTGTGCGAACGACATCTTCCGCGAGTCCTGGGCGGATGCCGGAGTCGCACGTCGCGCTTTCACTCCGCCACCCGCGATCAAGTTGCCCGAAGCAAGCGTCGCGAAATCCGTCGCACAAAGTGCGCCTGCGGGCGCAGACGAAGCGACGCTGGTGAAGTTGATCACCGATGAAGTGATTCGCCAGTTGCGAAAGTAGTGTCCTCAGGCCTTGCTTGTCCCCCGTGAGCACGTTTGAGGAGAGAGGCATTTTTATTGCCGCCTCTCCCCTGGGCTTTGGCAGGGGAGAGGGTGAGGGGCCTGAATGACAGAAGATCACGCGACATGGAAGGCCCCCTGACCCTCACCCTCTCACCATCGAAGCGATGGGCGGAGGGGCCTAGAAAAAACAATCCTCTCACAAATAGAAAACGACTATGAAAGTATCCATCATTGGCGGCGGCGGACTGGTTGGGTCTTGCGCCGGTTACGCGCTGCAGTGCGGCGGTGTCGTTCGCGAGATCGCGCTGCTCGATTTGAACCAAGACGCGGCTGTCGGACATGCACTCGATTTGCAACACGGCACACCGAGCGTTGCCGACCAAACAATCGTCGGTGGTGGCTATGAACACATCCCCAGCAGCGATGTGATTTGCATCACCGCGGGATTGCGCCGCAAGCCGGACGAGTCACGACTCGACTTGATCAATCGCAACACGGATTTGTTCTTGCAAATCCTCGCGGACGTGAAGGCCGCAGGACCGAAGAAATCGGCGATCGTGCTTGTCGTTAGCAACCCCGTCGACATCCTCACCTACATCGCCGCGGAGTCGCTCGGTTTACCGCAGTCGCAAGTCATCGGCTTGGGAACACAACTCGATACGATCCGTTTTTGTTCGCTGATCGCTGAAGAGTTGAAGGCGCCGCCGACTCAGGTGAAGGCGCTGATTCTGGGTGAGCACGGCGACTCGATGGTGCCGATATGGAGTAGTGCGACCGTGGCCGGATTGATGCTGGAAAAGTATCCCGGCTGGAGTCCGACATCGGCAACGGCACTGTTCACGCGGACTCGCGGCAGCGGTGCGGAAGTGATCAAACGCAAGGGCGGTGCTGGCTTCGCAGTCGGCATCGCGATTCGTGACGTGATCGAGGCGATCGCCTTGGATCGTCGTTGTGTGTTGCCGGTGAGCAGCGTGCAAAAAGGCTGCTACGGCATCCGCGACGTCGCGCTTTCAGTACCGACACTCGTCGGCCGCAGCGGCGTGATCGAGCAACTGGAGATCGATTTGTGGCCCAAAGAAGTGCAAGGCCTCCGCACCAGCGGCGCTGCACTTCGCAAGACGCTCGAAACCGTGCTGCAGCGAATCGGCTAACGCGTTCCCAGGCGGGAGCCTGTGGAACGAGTGGCGTCAGGCCGCGGCTTGTTGGCTGGTGGCGATCGGTAAACGGATGATGAATGCGGTGCCGCGACCGACGGTGCTCTCGACGCGGATACGGCCATGATGTTCGTCGACGATCTCTTTGCAGGCGGCGAGTCCGAGTCCGGTACCGCCCTTGCCGCTCTCGTCGGGACCGCTTTTGGTCGAATAGAACGCATCGAAGATCTTCGGCAATGACGCGGCTTCGATGCCGCAGCCGCTATCACGAACGCTTAGTTCGACCATCGCCTCATCGTTCCTCGCTCGCGCCAGTCCGATCAGTACCGTGCCGCCTTCGGGCATCGCTTGCCGCGCATTGATGAGCAGATTGAGTAGCACGCGTTGGATTTGATTGCCGCTGGCCATCACGGCGGGAGCATCGTTGTCGATCTCCGTCTCGACCGCGATACGATACTTGCGCATCTCTCGCTCGAGTAGCACGAGCGAGCTATGGATGACCGGGGCGAGTGCAGTGGGCTCGAGCGAGTCGCCGCGGTTGCGGGCTTGCGCGAGAACGGTGCTCGTGATCTTTGCAGCCCGCTCGGACGCCTCGAGGATCTTGGTGAAGGCGCGATCGCGGCTGGCACTATCCTGGTTGCGGATGCCGAGCTTGGCGTAATTGATGATCGTCATCAGTACATTGTTGAACTCGTGCGTCGCGGTACCCGTCAATTCACCGAGCGTTGCCATCGCTTGCAGTTTGCGGAGCTCGGCTTGCAGTCGCTCGATTTGATCAGGCGACGTTTCAGTGGCGGGCAATTTCATGTTGACTCGGATGAGGCATTGGGAATGCGACGAATGAATGTCTCGGCGACCTTTCACCTATCGTCCACCCAAGACGGTTTGCTACAGAACGTACGGAGTAATCGACAGAGTTTGCCCACTCGCCGGTGCCCTCTCAGCCTCTCAAGTCTCGTCGGCGTGCAACCCAGCGGAGTGCAACGTGAACATGCTAGCAATCGCAGAAGCTCATTCGACCGCGACTCCGCCGAAGGTTGCCTCGGCGACGCCGAAGGTTACCCCGGCGACGCCGAACGTTGTCCCGGCGACGCCGAACGTTATCGAGCGATTGAAACAGAAGTCTCGCCACGCGTGGGATCTTGGCTTCAAGGTGCGTTACGAATTGCTCGATGGACGGGCAGCGACTTGGTGCGAAATCGCGGGGAACAAAGTGATCTTCGTGGATCTCGCGGCGACAGCGAGTGAACAATTGGACCAACTGGAGCGGGCGATTGAGGATTACCAGTCAAGGAAGCGTGCTTCCGTTAGCCAACATCCGGTGGGACACCCATCCTAACGCGTCAGCGAGACGCGAGACATCCTCGGCGGTGTGATGAGCCGAGAGTGAAACTCGCAGTCGTGCGGTTCCCGGCGGTACCGTCGGCGGTCGGATCGCGGGCACGAACAAGCCTGCGTCACGAAGTCGCGTGCTCGCTGCCAACGCGTCATGGCATTCGCCGATGACGATCGGGATGATCGGGATAAGGAACTGGGGCAAATGACTTCCGTGCCTTTCGTGAAACTGGGCGATGCGGCGAGCCAATGCATCGCGACGAGCCGTGCTCGTACGTATTTCTCTGATCCGCTCGGCCGCAACGTCGACGATGATCGGCGCCAGCGAGGTGCTATAGATCAGCGTCCGGCAACGATTGACGAGGTAGTCGATCACGACTTGATCGGCGACCACAAATCCGCCCTGAGATCCGATCGCTTTGCTCAGTGTCCCGATTCGGACGGCGACGCGATGGCGGATATCGAGCGCCTCGCAAACACCGGAGCCTGTCGGTCCGAGAACGCCGGTCGCGTGAGCTTCATCGACCATCATTTCGGCGCCGAACTTTTCGGCAACCTCGCATAACTCGACGAGCGGTGCGACGTCGCCGTCCATGCTAAAGACGCTCTCGGTGAGTATCCAAACCCTCGCGAATCGATGGCGATTGTCGCGCAGCGTCGATTGCACGAACTCGACGTCACGGTGCGGGTAGATGATTCGTTGGGCTGGCGACAAGCGACATCCATCGATCAGTGACGCGTGGTTGAGCGAGTCACTTAAGATTAAATCGCCTTCGCGAGCGAGTGTCGCGATCGTACCGCTACACGCCGCGTAGCCGGACGGAAACAAAACGGCCGCCTCAGTCGACTCGAAGTCGGCGAGCTCGACACAGAGTCGCTGGTGATGCTCAGACCAACCGGTGACGAGGGCACTCGCTGAGCTACCGATGGCCACGGACGCAGTCGTGACCCGCTCGGTCGCGTAGCCGAGGTAGTCGTTGCTACCGAAATTGATCAGTCGATGTCCGCCGGAGTCTTGGATGGACGCGGCATCGAGTCGACGGGGAACGAGACTGCGAAGTCGGCCGTCCGAGCGGAGCGCTTCCAGTTCGGTGGCGAGATCGCTGAAGCGACTCATCCCGGTGGCCACGTCATTTTCCTACCACCGAGCACGTGGATGTGGATGTGCGGGACTTCTTGACCGACGTCGCGACCCGTGTTGATGACGAGCCGATAGCCGTCGCCGAGTCCCGCCGCGGCGGCGACTTTGGCAGCGACAATCATGCATCGACCGATGATCGCTTCGTCATCCGCGGTGAGATCCGCCATCGAGACGATTTCTTTCTTAGGCACCACGAGCAAGTGCGTCGGAGCTTTGGGGGCGATGTCCTGGATCGCAATGCACACATCATCTTCGTGGAGAAAGGTCGCCGGTATTTCTCGGTTGATGATTTTGGTAAAAATCGAAGCCATGCTGGGTTAGTCCTTGGGTGGGATTTCTTGACCGGCACGGAATCGCAAGAAAGAGTCCAAGAACCCTTGCAGCTCGCTGCCGTCCATGACGCTATTGAAGCTGCCGACATAGTGCCCGGTCCGCGCGTCTTTCACCCGTTGGTCTGGGTTCAAGAAGTAGTTGCGGATTTGGCTACCGAAACCGGTGCGCACTTTCTGCGAGTACTTATCGGCTTGCTCGGCTTCGCGACGTTCTTCTTCCAATCGAGCCATGCGCGAACGCAGGATTTTCCAAGCCGTCGCCCGGGTTTGGTGTTGGCTGCGTTCACTCTGGCAAGCCGCCACGACGCCGGTGGGCAGGTGGGTCAAACGGACTGCGCTGCTCGTTTTGTTGACGTGCTGTCCACCCGCACCGCTGGCTCGATAAACGTCTTCGCGGATATCCTTCTCATCGATTTCGACTTCGAAGGAGTCGTCGATGTCCGGCGAAACGTCAACAGCGGCGAAGCTGGTTTGTCGTTTGCCTTCGCTATTGAAGGGACTGATTCGGACCAATCGATGCATGCCTTCTTCGCCCTTGAGGTAGCCGTAGGCCATGGGGCCGCGGACGGCGATCGAGGCGTTGTTGATGCCCGCTTCTTCGTTGTCGTTGCGATCGAGCAATTCGATTTTATAGTCCTGGCCGACCGCCCAGGCGGAATACATCAACAGCATCATTTCAGCCCAGTCGTTGGCGTCGGTACCCCCGTCGCGGGCGTTGATCGTCACGATCGCGCCGGCGCCGTCGTTGGGGCCGTTGAGCAGTGCTCGCAGCTCGAGGTCGGCAAGGATTTTCTCCAATCGACCAACTTCGGCGATCACTTCAGCAGCCAAGGACGGATCTTCCTCACCCATCTCCAACAAGGCTTGTAAATCGCCCACGGAGGTTGACAATTCGTCCAAAGGCCCCACGATGCTACGCAGATCCTTGAGCTGGCCGATCAATAATTGCGCGGTGGCTTGGTCGTTCCAGAAATTGGGGTCGGCCATCCGAGCTTCGATGACGACGACTTGTTCACGCTTGTTAGCGTGGTCAAAGACTGTCTCCTAGTTGTTCTTTTCGCTGACGAATTTCGTCACTGCGGCGATAGATTTCAGCGTCCATGACGTTTTTGGCTCCAGGGGTACAATGTACGGCGTCGGGGGATGGGCAGTCGTAAAACGAGTATCACGAGACAATCATTGCGACGGGTTAGAATTTTACAATGGCACGTGTAGTACTGGCGATGAGTGGTGGCGTCGATTCGAGCGTCGCCGCGCACTTACTGCTCGAAGCGGGGCACGACGTTATCGGCGTGTTCATGCGTCACGGTGAGGCGTCTGCGGAAGTCTGTCGCGCGGACGGAGAAGGCTCCGACCAAGTCCCTGGGACGGGCGTCCGCCCGCTGCTACCCGTGCTCGGTGACGCTGGTGCCGCTCGCGCCGACCACAAACAAGGTTGCTGCACCGCGACCGATGCGGCAGATGCCCGCCGCGTCGCCTCCAAACTCGGTATCCCGTTCTACGCTTTGGATCTACAAGCCGACTTCCGCCGCATCGTCGACTATTTCGTCGAAGATTATGTGAACGGCCGTACGCCGAATCCGTGTGTCCGCTGCAACCATTGGATCAAATTCGGGCGGTTGTTCGATTACGCCGACGGCGTCGATGCGGACTTCGTTGCCACGGGGCACTACGCTCGTATGCTTGAGGATGGCGAATTGCATCGCGGCATTGATGCCGACAAGGACCAATCATACGCGTTGTTCGGCATGAAGCGAGAACGGCTGGAACGGACATTGTTACCCGTCGGCGGATTTTCCAAGCCACAAATTCGCGAGTTGGCGAAGGGCCTCGGGCTCGGTGTCGCGGCCAAGAAAGACAGTCAAGAAATTTGCTTCGTCACCTCGGGTCACCACAGCGACTTTGTCCGCGCCAGACGCCCAGAATTCGCGGCCACTTCGGCGGGTGAGATCGTCACCACGGACGGACGCGTCGTCGGCACGCACCTGGGAATCGATGCGTTCACGATCGGCCAACGCAAAAAGCTTGGCGTGGCGATGGGCGAACCGTACTTTGTCGTGCGCATCGAACCGGAATCCCGCCGCGTCGTGATCGGCCTCAAGGAGGAATTGGCACGAGTTTCGCTAATCGCCAACGATACTAATTGGCTCGTCGATCCGCAAAAATTGCCGGCGCGGGTGCAGGTCCAAATTCGGTACAACGGGTCGCCAAAGCCGGCCACGGTGACGGTGTCGGCGGGGCAGGGTGACTCGTTCACGGTCACGTTTGACGAACCCGAATTGGCGGTGGCCCCCGGCCAGGCCGCTGTGGTGTATGACGAATCACGGGTGCTGGGCGGCGGTTGGATCCAGTCATCAACAAGTTCTGTATAGAGGATCTTTATGGGTCTGTATGACCGAGACTACGGCCGCGACGACTCAGACTCGGCGTGGCGACCGGAGGTAGCGAAACCTAAGAGTGCGACGGTCATCTTGATCGGGATCAATGTGGCGGTGTTCTTGGTCGAGTGGTTGACCAAGAGCGAAACGTTCGCGGACTCGTTCGCGGTGACACCCGGCACGCTCGTCCGCCCCTGGCTGTGGTGGCAATTCATCACGTACGGATTCCTGCACGGCAACCTCAATCACATCCTGTTCAACATGGTCGGGTTGTTCATCTTTGGGCGGCCGATGGAACAACGTTTAGGATTCGCCGAATTCTTGAAGTTCTACCTCGCGGCGGTCTTCGTCGGCGGTGTGATCGGTTCTCTCATCGCAGTCCTGATGGGCTCGTCGGTCGCGATTATCGGCGCCAGTGGCGCGGTGGTGGCGACGACGATCTTGTTCGCCTGTTTCTACCCGAATGTCGAGATCTTGCTGTTTTTTGTCTTGCCCATCAAAGCTTGGGTATTGTGCGTCGGTTTCGTGGCTTTCGACCTGTTCGGGGCCTTGGGGGGGCGCGGCGGCAACACCGCCTTTGAAGTTCACCTCGCCGGAGCGGCGTTCGGCTTGCTGTACTATTTCCAGCGCTGGAGCTTTGATTGGATTTCGACGGATGCACTCACGAATTGGCGGCGGAATCTGAGCCAGCGGTCGCGGCGGATGAAGCTCAAATTGCACGACCCCGATCGCAAGCTGCAGCAACAGGCGGTGGAAGCGGATCGAATCTTGGCGAAAATCCACGAGTCGGGGGAAGCGAGCCTGACGCGTGCCGAACGCAAGGTGCTCGAAGCGTACAGCCGCCGGCAACGAGAAAAACGAGGCGGTTGAGCGGTTGGTTGCCTCACGACTCCGCGAGCGAATAGACTAAGGGGTTGATGTCCGGGCCAATTTGGCTGGGACGGTACCTTATTCAACGGCAAGTGGGCGACATTTTCCGTCGCTGCGGATCGATCCATGAACTGCTCAATCAAGTCTTCTACCCACCCGCTCGGGCTCAGTCGCCGAGGCATGTTGCAATGCTCCGCAGCGGCTGGGTTGGCCTCGCTCTTCGCCGCCCCGCGACTTGCCTGTGCCGAGGCGCTACCTTATATGGATCGCATCGGCTTGCAACTTTACACGGTTCGTCACCAAATGGAGGAGGACCCGGTAAAGACGTTGGGCCTGGTCGCCGCGGCGGGCTACCGCCAAGTGGAACTGATGTCGATCGACGCCGAGCAAATCAAACTTGCAGCAATCGCACGCGACCATGGCATGATCGTTCACAGCGCCTTCATGGACTATAAAACGATCACGCGACCTGGCGGCGAGAATGTGCCCACGGTCGAAGCGACGATTGACTTCGCGGAGCGGTTGGGGCTGCGACATCTCGTCTTCGGTTACATCGACCGCGACGATCGTGACACTGCTGACAAGTGCCAACGCATCGCCGATCAATCCAACGAGATGGCGGCGAAGGTTCGTGCCGCGGGCATGCGGTTGTGCTATCACAATCATTCTTTCGAATTTGCGAAATTGAGCGGCGGGGACAAAACGGCGTTCGACATCTTCATCGAGCATTTCGATCCGCAAACGATGGATTTCGAGCTCGACGTTTTCTGGGTGAAGATCGGCGGTCAAGACCCGATCGCGTTGATGAGGCGATTGGCCGGACGCATCACTCAAGTTCACTTGAAGGACCTCAAGGCGGACGTGGAGTTGATCACTGACGAAAGCAAAGTGCCCGCGGATGCGTTCCAGGAATTGGGCGACGGCGTCATCGATATTCCTGGGGTGATGAAGTTGGCGAAAGAGATCGGCGTGCTGCAGTGCCACGTCGAACAAGATCAATCGCCCGCACCGATCGATAGCATTACTCAAAGCCTCAAGTACCTCAGCGAAAAGAGTTCCTCATGATCCATTTGCCAGCCCGCGCGGTTGTCGCTTTTGTTCTTTTCTCGACCGCCGTGACCGCGTGCGTTGCCGCCGATGCGACGGCGACGAAGCCCGTCGCGATTGGTGATTCCGCCGTCGACTTCACGTTGCCGATCGTGAGCGGCGAAGGCGAATTGACGCTGAGCGAAGAGTTCAAAAAAGGCCCCGTCGTATTGGTCGTGCTACGCGGTTACCCCGGCTACCAATGCCCGCTGTGCAGTCGCCAAGTCGGCGACTTGGTCAAGGTTGCCGGTGATCTTGCAAAACTTTCCGAGCGAGTGATTTTGGTCTATCCCGGTGAGCCGAACGAGCTCGAGGCGCACGCCGAAGAGTTCATGGGCAAAACAACGTTGCCCGAGCCGATCGTGCTCGTCCGTGATCCAGGATTGCAAATGGTCTCGTCGTGGCACCTCCGCTGGGACGCCCCAAACGAGACCGCTTACCCAGCGACTTTTGTGATCGATGGCGACGGCAAAGTCGTCTGGGCGAAAATTAGTGATTCTCACGGCGGACGCACTTCGGCCACGGAAGTCGTACAAAAGCTCAAATCGCTTTAGACGAGGATTTCTCGAATCACTTGTCCAAAGTCTTTTTCCAGTCGTCGCCGTCCTGCGATGGCGAGTGCTCGGGGGTCGAGGCCGAGTTGATGCAGCAGGGTGGCGTGAATGTCGGTGACGTAGTGGCGGTTCTCGACGGCGTGGAAACCGATCTCGTCGGTCGCGCCGTGAGTGATACCACCCTTGATACCGCCGCCCGCCATCCACACGCTAAACCCATAGGGATGATGGTCACGTCCGTTGGAGGATTGGGCCCCCGGCGTGCGGCCAAACTCGGTGGCCCAAACGACGAGCGTCTCATCGAGCAATCCACGTTGCTTCAAGTCTTGCAATAACGCGGCGATCGGTTGATCGGTTTGTCGACACAAGCGACTGTGGCTGTCTTTCAATCCCGCGTGGCTGTCCCACTGGCCGGCGCCGCCGTTGCTTCCATGGTAAACCTGGACGAATCGGACACCTTGCTCGACCAATCGCCGCGCCGTCAACATCTGGCGACCAAACGTCTTGGTCTCGGGTTGATCGAGACCATATTGACGATGGGTTGCAGCCGTTTCATCCTCCAACCGCACCACGTCCGGGACCGCGGTCTGCATCCGAAATGCGAGTTCATACGAACGGACGCGGGCACGCAATTCAGCGTCATTGGGAAATCGCTCCGTCGACATCTGATTGAGCTGTCGTAGCAAGGCGAACTCCCCAGATTGTTCTTCTCGGTACACGCCCGTGGGCGGTGATGCGTACGGAAGCGGCGAATCCGAATCGAGATCGAGCGGCACGCCATCGAATTGCGGACCCAGATAATTCGCGCGGTGACATTCCATGCCGCCACAGCAATCCGCGACCGGCGTCCCCAGCACCACGAATTGCGGCAGATTCTCATTGAGTGACCCGAGTCCATACGTTGCCCAGGAACCGATCGTGGGGAAGAACCCATCGACGCGATGACGCCCCGTATGGAACTGCAATTGTGCCCCATGGTTGCTATCTTCGGTCCACATCGAGCGAATCAAGCACAAGTCATCGGCACAGTTGCTGAGGTGCGGAAACCAATCGCTGATCTCGATCCCACTTTGGCCCCGAGGGCGGAACTCGACTTGCATGGGATAAAGTTCGTTGAGAATGAAGCCGTTGTTGGGGTCCAAGAAAACGACGCGTTCGTTCTCCAGATAGGGAATGTTTAGCACATCGGAGTGCGGGGTTTCGGCGAGCG
>JBBSJZ010000080.1:0-15627 GCA_038256795.1 Pirellulales bacterium
AAAAAACCATTGAGCCAAGCGCGTTGTTCCTCGTTGAACGGCGCTGTTTCAGGAATTAATGATGTCATGGTGTTAGCAGGCGAGTGGTAACGAGATGCGGAAAGATTGGAAGGCGATTACTGACCTCTCTCGCCGGGGCGAGACAGGTCGGGACCTCAGACGCGGGAAAGGCTCGATAACTGACGCAGCTCTTCATCGCTATGTCGAGATGCGAACGTGGCGAACGATTCATCGGGCTGGCGACGCTGCAAGTAGCCGCCGACGATCACCGAAATCAAATCCGGCAACTCCTCCATGGCAATCGACTCAAATAGCAATCGGGCGATCCCTTGGTGCTTGCCCCAGCCACCACCGATGTGAACGTGATATCCATCGACCATGTCGTCGCCTTTCTCAACCTTGCAAGCGATCAAACCGATGTCGCCGATGTAGTGCTGGGCACAACTGTGATGACAACCGGTGACGTGAATGTTGATCGGCTGATCGAGCTCAAAGCGGCTCTCGAGTACGGACGCGATTTCCAAGGCGTCCCGCTTCGTATTGCTGGCCGCGAACTTGCACCCGGCACTGCCGGTACACGCGATGAGTCCGGCGCGAAACGCGTTCGCGTCGTAATTCAACCCGCAATCGAGAATGGCTTGCTGGACCGCGGGGATGTTCGCTTCGACGATCCCCGTCAGAATGACATTCTGCCAAACCGTGAATCGCAACTCGCCGGCGCCGTATCGATCGGAGATATCCGCCAGGCAACGCATCTGGTCGCTGGTAATGCGGCCGACGGGGCACACGACACCGACATAATGGACGCCCGGTTGTCGTTGCGGATGAAAGCCGACGTGGGCGGATCGGTCTTCGTTCTCCGTGGAAGAAAAATCCGCATCCATGCGGCTGAGAGTGCGTCCGAGCTGGGTCTCCACTTTCCCCAAAAACCGATCGAATCCGAGATCATCCAAGACATACTTCAAGCGGGCTTTCTTGCGGTCGGTGCGATCGCCCGTTTCAATGAACACGCGGACAATGGCTCCGGCGACTTCGACGCATTCCTCCGGCCGTAATAGCACCCCGGAATAACGAGCGAAATCTTTATGGCCGGTGATCCCACCCAGTCTCAGTTGGAAGTAAACACCGGCGGGGAACATTTCGGTAGCTTGGTCAGTATTAATTTCGACGGCGAAAAAACCGATGTCATTGGTGTCGTCGAGTGCGGATACTTTTCCACCGCCGTCAAAGGCGATGTTGAACTTGCGTGGTAATCCATACATTTCGCGGTGGTTCAAAATGTAATGGTGCATCCGTTTGGCGAGCGGCAACGTTTCGATCAATTCGCTCGCGTCGATGCCGCTCAAGCAACTCGACGTGCAATTGCGAATATTGTCACTACCACTGCCGAGCGTGACGATTCCGAGTTCGCGAAGCCCGTAGAGGATCGCCATCGCTTGATCGGCGGGGATCTCTCGAAATTGCAAATTGGCACGCGTGGTGACATCGATGTAACCGCCCGCACTTTGATCCGCTAAATCGCCGAGTCCGCGGGCTTGCCAGGCATGTATTTGGCCGCCGGGTATCCGCATTCGGCACATGTACGCATCTTGTGCGGGAGCGACATGAAACAATCCCTGGAACTTCTGCAGAAAGACATCGGTGCCTTTGGGGAACTCGTTCGCTCGGCTCCTCGCCGCGATTTCGTCCCACATGTCGAGACCGTTTTTTTCGCGTTTGGCTTGTTCTTCCTTGCACAGCGTTTTGCCGCTGGCGATCGTCGCGTCTTGTGCCGACCTGGCGAGCAAGTCGGGACTGTGGAACGAAGCCACCGAAGCCGTCGGTGACTGGCCACCAATGGTGATCATCTCGCCATGCTTCGCTTGGGATGCGGAACCCGACAGCACGGGCAAACCGCGAACCGCGCGGGCCACGTCGGCGCCCATGGCGAATCCCGAAAAGAATTGCTTTTGCGAATCGGTGAATCCACTCGCTTCGTGTTGGTTATTCTTGTTCATTTCGCTCACTTCGATCTTGAATGAGGGCGAGAGACCCGCTCGATCCGCACGGCGCAATCCTTGTAACTGGGTTGGCGACTGTGGGGATCGAAATGCGAAAGCGTCAATCGGTTCACCGTGTCATAGTGCATCGGTAGAAAGACTTGGCCGGGACGGACGGTCGGAGTCAAACAAGCTCGCGCCGTTAGCGATCCGCGACGTGATTGCACGAGCACGTGTTCGTTGTGATGAATGCCGAGTGTCAATGCGTCATGAGGATGAATCTCGATATACGCCTCACTCGGATACAGCTTGTTGAGCACGGGGCTCTTGCTGGTCCGAGTTTGCGTGTGCCATTGGCTCACCGTGCCACGGCCGGTGAGCAGAACGAACGGATAATCGTCGCAAGCGGGCTCAGGAATCTGAGCGGGTGAATCGACCATGAGATGGGCTCGGCCGTTGAGAGTAGGAAAATAACCGTCGGAAAATAAACGTCGCTGTTGCTGCGGATCACCACCGCTGACTGCGCGGGCATCCGCTTCACTCCAGGGCCACTGGATCCCGCCGCAACGATCGAGTTGGGCGTAGCCTTGAATACCACTGATGTCACAGAATTGACCGCGACTGGCCTGTTGCATGATGCGGAACACGGCTTCGGGCGAATCCCAAGCCGAGAACATCTCGCCGACGCCCCAGTACTCGGCGACGGCTCGAAAGATTTGAAAGTCAGCGAGTGCTTGACCTGGGGCACGGCGCAATCGCTTCAGAACGCTGTAGCGGCGTTCGCTATTGATCAGGGTCCCTTCTTTTTCGCCCCAACCCGCGGCGGGCAATATCATGTCCGCTTGGCGTGCCGTTTCGGTACTCGTGTACATATCCTGGACCACGAGGAAGTCGAGTTTATTGAGCAAACTCTGAGCCTCGAGATGGTCGATCCAACTGTGCGACGGGTTGGTCGCGATCACCCACAAGCCGCGAATCTCGCCGCGACCGATGCCCTCCATGATGCGGTCGTAGGACCAACTCGCAGTGGTCGGAATCTTCTCAGCGTCGATGCCCAGCACCGTGGCGATCTTGTTGCGATCGTCGTCGTTATCGAACTCGTGATGTCCGAACAAATTGGTCGCGTTGCCCCATAGCCGGCTGCCCATCGCATTGCACTGGCCCGTGATGCTGTTGGCACCAGTCCCGGGACGACCGATGTTGCCGGTGATGAGGGCAATATTGATGATCGCCTGGGCGGCTCGCGTCCCTTCGTAGCTTTGGTTGATGCCCATCGTCCACCACAACGACGCGGCCCGCGCCGAGCCGATGGTCTTTGCGGCGTGTCGGATCGCATCCGCAGAGATACCGGATGTTGCCGCGACCGATTCTGGAGTGAAGTTCGCGACGTGCCGGGTCAGCGCATCAAAATCGTTGGTGTGCTGCTCGACGAACGGGTAGTCAACATAACCTTGGGCGATGATCTCCGCCGTGATCGCGTAAAGCAGTGCGAGATCGCTTTTCGGATTCAATTGTAGATGCTGGGTCGCCGCCATCGCCGTCTCGGTACGTCGCGGATCCAGTACGAGGATCTCGGGATGGTTCGGGTTGCGAAGCACACGCTCCCACATGATCGGGTGCGCGATGCAGGGATTGGCACCAATGAACACCAAGCAATCGGATTGTTCAAAATCGTCATAGGTGTACGGCGGCGCGTCGAAGCCGAACGATTGCTTGTAAGCGGTCGCCGCCGTCGCCATGCACTGACGCGTGTTGCTGTCCAAGTGCCGGATGCCCATGCCGAACTTAGCGAGCGCCCCAAGTAGCGCCATCTCTTCGTTAGCGATCTGGCCCGTGCTCAGCACCGCGACGGAATCGTTCCCATAGGTTTGTTGGATCTTTTTGAACTCATGGGTGAAGCGCTGGAGTGCCTCGTCCCAACTCGCTTCATGCAATTGGCCGTCGGCGCGCCGAATCATTGGCGTGGTCGCACGATCGGGAGAGTCGAGCACTCGGAGCGCCTCCCAACCCTTGGGGCACGCCATGCCCAAATTCACGGGATAATTTGTTTCCGGAGTCAACCCGATCGCTTCACCGTTGCGGAGGTGAATTCGCAGCCCACAACCCGTGCTGCAGTAACCGCAAACCATCGTCGTCGTCGCATCCGCGGCTAGCGAATCATGCGTCATGCCGAGACCGTGCTTGCCCGGCTGCAGCAATAACTGGCGAGTCAATTCTCCGTCACGCTGTTGCAAGATCTTCGGTAGCTCGCGACCTCGCATTTTCGTTCCGACAGCCGGTGGCGTATTCATTACTTCATGGTCCCCGGCATGCGATCGTGAACGACACTGGCAAAGTAAAGGAATCGCTCCGCGAACTCGCCAAGCGTCAGTAGCAACACCGCCGAGCTCAACCCAGCGATCACCAGGGTGTCGGAGTCCATCACAACAGCGAGACCGAGCATCAACGTCGCTGCGCAAGCGCTCGTCATGCGACCGATGAGCCAAGGTCGCAGCGGTCCGCGAACCAATTTTGCACTTCTCCGGGCGAGTGAATCGGTGGTGACGAAGTAGTGGGTTAGCGACTCGAACGCGATCTTGGCGACCACGGCGACGATACTCAGAATGGCGAGCCCAGCGACGAGCGAACTTGATCCGCGAGCAATTGCGAGGGCCAGCGCGAAACACGGCGTGCCGAGCACGAGCATCGAGCCGCCGAAGCGGATCATCGTTCGCTCGTATCGCCACAGTTGACGCTGGGTCGCGATGTAGATCATCGCGCTGGAGAAGAAACCAGCCAATCCGACCGGAACGCTGGCGGTCAAAGTCACGGTGGCCGCCCAATTCGGGACTAGCGACTCGATCGCACGAGGCACATAGTCCGCCACCACCGGCATCCATAGCAAAGCCACTGCCCCAGCCAGCAAGCCCATGAATCCGCCGAGGATGACCGCTTCACGACTCAGCCAACTCGTTCGCAGTCCGAGGAAAACTCGCCAAGCCTTGAGCGGTTGACCCAGGTGCAGCGGGGCGATATTCATACCGATCCCCGCGATCAACACCGCCAAAGTAGCACTCACACGCGTTACCGAGGTCATCCACGGTTGGCCCATCGCGATCGAACCCAGCGCCATCGTGCGCTCGATGACGAGAAGTCCGATGGCGGCTTGGGTGGCAACGAGCATCGCCGCCAGCGGCCAATGGCTGTCCGCGACCGCATCGACGCCGGCATCTTGCGGCACGGCGGCAGCGATGTTGGTCGCTTGTCGCGACCGATAAATCGTCGTCGGTCGGGTGATCGACGATAAGGGGGCACCGGGTGATAAACGCGCTTCGGCTCCCTTCGCGATCACTGGACTCGCGACATCAACAATGCGAATTTTGATCGCTTCGTTCGGACACGCTTGCACGCACGCGGGAGCTTCACCCGTCGACAAACGCTGGTGGCACATGTCGCACTTGCGGACGATGCCGAGTCGATCGCTGTACTTAGGCACCTCGTACGGACACATCATCGTGCAGTACTTGCAACCGATGCACTGGTCATCCAGGTGCCTCACGATGCCAGTGACTTCGTCTTTGACGTACGCTTTGACCGGGCAACCGTTCAAACAACCTGGGTCCTCACAGTGGTGACAGGCCGTCGTCACGTGCTGGATCGTGTCATCGGCCACCACCATCCCCACGCTGCGCCACGTTTCGTGTTCGTCGAGTCCGTTGAGCGTGTGACAGGCAACGACGCATGCCTTGCAACCGCTGCATGAATCGAGATCGACCTCGAACGCGAGCTGCTGGTTCGGGCCGGGGCTCGTCACCGGCATCAGCCGCCTGTAGTAACGCGTTTGAGCAGGCTCGTCAGCGAATTCTCTTTCGTGAGCGAAACTGAATTGCTCCACCGCGGACAACGATTGCTGCTCGCGCAGCAATGCAGCGACGATGTCTCCGTCGGCGGCGATGGGGGGAAGCAATGCAGACATTCAACCGATCACAATCACTTAAAAACAAAGGGCCAATACGCCACGCGGTTCCGAGCGTCGGAATGAAGGAATCGCGACGCAAACGTGCGACGCGTCATCGACTCGCCATAAAGCCTCGCCGGACTCAATGCTCTGGCGAAGCCAACCGACGTCCATCGACGCCCGGCACCGCACGTCCACCTTGTCGATGCTGGATAGCCCCAACGAGGAGCTGCTCGGTAGCTCGAACGAACCGCCGTTGACGATCCACGCTTGCATGCCTCGAACGATCGGCAACTCGCGAGAGTTGATCAGCACCACGGTGGCAATGAACTGCTCGGATGAAACCGGAATTCCGACAGCACTCGAAAGTGCATCGGCGGATGCGCCGGCAGCTCGCAAGAACCCTGGATGATTCGCCAAGTCGTCGTGGATCACGGAGTGATTCAAGTCCCACACCTGTCCCGGCAAGCCCATTCCACGCTCGAAACGCACGAACGAACTGACGTTTTGGAACCGCTCCAGCGATCCGTAGTAGCCGTCGGCCCAGCGCAACTCGGCGTAGCGGCTCGCCGGTTTCCAAATCTCGAGCACGCCCGCCGCGGCCGAACTCTTCATCGCCAAGATCACGACGGACGTGCAGGTCGCACCGCGGAAGATGGGTATCGCGATCGCCGCCGCGACGTCCGCACGAAGTTCATCCGTCTTCGCCATCAACGGCATTCGCTGCTCGACCGCGGCGTAGGCGATCCCGTGGAAATCGGCGTTCGAATCGCCCACGGGGTGGAGCGCGCCCGCAACATTGACGCGGTACACTTCGACCGTGGACGTCAGCGTATCGGCAAAGAGGTCGAGCGCGTTTTCCCTGGCTTCAGTGCTGGGTGACAACATCGGTTTCCTCCTCGATCATCTCGATTCGTGACGCGGCAAGTCGATCGACTTCACGCCGCAACTTGCGATGATCTTGCTCTTCGAGGAACTCGATCATGCGACTGCGAAACTCGTAATACTCGGGGTGATCTAGCACTTCGGCGCGGACGCGCGGGCGATCAAACGGCATGTGAAACGTGGCGCCGACGCGAGCGCGAGGCCCGTTGGTCATCATCACCACCCGATCACTCATGAACAGCGCCTCATCGACGTCATGCGTGATCATCAGGGTCGTGACCTTATCTTTTTTGAGAATCTCCAGCAGGATCTCCTGCAACTCCATTCGAGTCAGTGAATCGAGCATTCCGAACGGTTCATCCAGGAGCAGCAATTTGGGCTTGAGTGCGAAGGCCCTCGCGATTCCGACCCGCTGCTGCATCCCTTGGCTCAGCGCACTGGCCCGTTTGTTTAAACTCGAACCGAGACCCACGAGCGACAGGTAGTAACCCGCGATGTCGCGCCGCTGGGCCTTTGTTCCATGGGGATAAACTTGATCGACGCCCAATAGCACATTTTCAAGTGCCGTCATCCATGGCATCAAACACGGCGATTGGAACACGATTCCCCGATCCGGTCCCGGACCATCGATCTCACGGCCCGCGACGACGATCCCACCGGTGGAGATCGGATTGAGCCCAGCGGCCATCATCAGCACCGTGCTTTTGCCACAACCGGAGTGACCGAGCAGACACACGTACTCGCCCTGGGTCATGTTGAGATTGAACTCTTCAACAATGACCACGGGCCCGTTTTTGGTGTCATAGGTCTTGCCCAGACGAAACATTTCGACGTAACCAGCCATCGTGATTCCAGTGCCTTAATTCAAGATTGCTTTGGAGGACGCCCGCAAATCAATGGGTTTGAGATCGGGAAGTCGGATGTTCGGCGCGGTCGATTGCGCCGCCTCGTCATCTCGTGATTTTTTGCGAACGGCGAGTAAGTAATTCGTGACCGCCCGGCGAAGATTCTTGAACGTGGGGTTGTGATTGAGTGACGTTCGATGGCGAGGGCGATCCAGCTCCACGGCGAAGGTCGGTCCCAGTGAAGCCTTGGGCCCAGGATTGAGGGGAACAATACGATCGGCGACGAGAATCGCCTCGTCTACGTCGTTCGTGATCATCACGCATGTTTGTCGCTCTTCCTCCCAAATCTTGAGGATCTCGTCCTGCAATTGAGCGCGGGTTAATGCATCGAGAGCCGAAAGGGGCTCATCCAGGAGTAACACCTTGGGCTTCATCGCCAACGTGCGCGCCAACGATGTCCGTTGACGCATACCGCCCGACAGTTCGTGCGGTCGACGATGGGCGGCATGTGAGAGACCGACCATTTCAATGAACTTTTCGACGTGGTCACGTCGCTCGCCCTTGGGCCAACTCGCGAAGACGCTGTCAACCGACAAAGCGATGTTGCCACGCACCGTTAACCACGGCAACAGCGAGTAGTTTTGAAAAACCAAGCCCCGATCCGGTGCCGGTCCCGTGATCGGCTCGCCTTCCATCAAAATGACGCCCTTGTCGGGCAAAAGTAGTCCCGCGAGGAGCTGCATGAAGGTCGTTTTTCCACTACCACTGAATCCGCATATCGCCAAGAACTCGCCCTGACGAATGTTCAAGTTGATGTTGTGAAGCACTTCCGTCCGCGTCAAACCGCTGCCATAGCCCTTCACCACGCCTCGCATCTCGATGATTGGCAAGGGAGGGGATGGCGCACCGGTGGCGGCATCCAGTGACGGCTCGGTTTTGTAGAGTGTGGTCATCGTTGATCTCGATTCGACGCGCTTCAACAGGGTGGATTCAATCGGGATGTGATTCACTACACCGGCGATGGGTTACCAAAGCTGACGAGATTGCGAAGGCAAATCATCAATCGATCCAAGAACAATCCGATCAGTCCGATCACAATCACACTGAAGGCAATGCGGGCATACGTCATGCTGCTGCCGTTTTGAAACTCGTCCCAAACGAACTTGCCAAGTCCTGGGTTCTGGGCGAGCATGTCGGCCGCGATCAGCACCATCCATCCGACCCCGAGGCTGATTCGCATTCCCGCGAACATCAGTGGCAAACTCGCCGGCAAGATGATCTTAAAAAGCTTTTGGCTCCACGACAATTTCAGCACACGAGCGACGTTGAGATAATCCTTGTCGACGCTCGCGACGCCGAGCGTCGTGTTGACGAGCGTCGGCCAAAGCGAGCACATGGTTACCGTCGTTGCTGAAATCAAGAACGATTTCTGGAACCAAGTGTCGCCGCTCGAGCCCGTGTAGTACCACATGATCACGATGAACGATAACGGCAACCAAGCGAGTGGGCTGACGGGCTTGAACAGTTGGATGAACGGATTCATCGCCGCATTGAACCAGGGGTTCATACCGCAGAGCACACCCAGCGGAACCGCGATGAACGTCGCCAAGGCAAAGCCAAAGAACACCGTTTTGACGCTCGTCAAGATTTGGTCAATGAATGTCGGGGCACTGGTGGGAATGTAGTTCGCCGCCCGCACCGCTTTCGACTTGAGCACCTCGGCATTGGCGAGCAGCGTCTGCTGCTCAGCACCGCTTGCGTCGATCGACTGCGATTCCGCCTGCTTAGCTTGCAGCATCAGCGTCTTGGCTTCGCCGAGTTTTTCGATTCGCCGTGCATGATCGGCTTCCCTCTGGGCGGTATGCATTGCGAAGAGCTGTTTACCCGCCGCCCAAGTCGACGAGGGGCTCGGCAACTTCGCGCTATCCGTCACCACCTTGCTCGCGGCGATCGACCACATCCCGATGAATGCAGCCATCGCGACCGAGGGTAAGAGTACAAACTTGGCGATGCCGATGAATTGCTCTTTGGGATCCTCTCCGGCAGCGAGCCGCACAAAGGGCTCGAGAATCGGCAGCCCCGTGACTTCACAGAATCGTAATGCTTTACCGCGCCAGTTCATGAGGGCGAATCCGATAGGAGTTGTCTTTCGACGTGGAAAGTGAAGGAGTGTTGATGGATTGAATGCTAGATGGTCGACCTATCAAGATCGCGTCGTTGGCATCAATCCTTGATGCCGATTTCAAAGCTATTGATGTAGGCGATGGGATCTTTGGCGTCGTACTTCTTGCCATCAATGAAATCCGTCGACACCTCGCGGTAGCCGTCGTATTCTTTGGCGGGAAAGTCTTCCGCCGACATCTTGCCCTCTTCGACGAGCATCGAGGCTGCCTTCTGGTAGATCTCGGGCTTGTAGATTCTTTTCGCTGTCTCGGCATACCACTCCGCCGGTTTCGCTTCGGTGATTTGGCCCCAACGACGCATTTGAGTTAGAAACCAAATGCAATCGCTGTAGTGCGGGTAGCTGGAGTAGTACTTGAAGAAAACGTTGAAGTCAGGCATCTCGCGGACGTCCGTTTTCTGGAACACGAACGTCCCCGTCATGCTGTTGTCGATGACGTCGACATCGGCACCCACGTAATTGCGACCACTAAGGATTTGAGCGGCTTCTTGGCGATTGACGAGCTTGCCCGACGCATCCGTTTGGTCGAGCCATTTGCCGGCGCGAATCAGCGATTTGACGATCGCCAAGTGAGTGTTAGGGTGCTTGCTATTCCATTCCTCCGTAACACCAAACACCTTCTCGGGATTGTTCTTCCAAATGTCATAATTCGTCGTGACGGGGACACCGATTCCCTTGACAACGGCTTGTTGATTCCAGGGCTCGCCGACGCAGTATCCGAGAATGGTTTTCGCTTCGAGAGTCTTGGGCATTTCCGGTGGCGGGGTCACGTTCAAGATCACATCCGCGCCGACGGTACCGCTGATGTTTTCCGCGGTGTACGTGCCGGGATTGATGCCTGCGGCCGCTAACCAATACCGAATCTCGTAGTTGTGCGTGCTGACCGGAAAAACCATTCCCATCGCGAAGTTCTTGCCCTCTTGTTTGTACTTGTCGACGATGGGCTTGAGCGATGCAGCAGTGATCGGATGCTCGGGCTTGGGCTCTTTCAAACGCGGCTCATTCTCTTGCATCTGAGCCCAAATTTCGTTGCTCACCGTGATGGCGTTGCCGTTGTAGTCCAGGCTGTACGCCGTGATGATGTTGGCTTGCGTGCCGAAACCGATCGTGGCACCGATGGGCTGGCCCGCGAGCATGTGCGCACCGTCGAGTTGACCGTTGATCACTCCGTCGAGCAGATTCTTCCAATTCGCTTGGACTTCGAGTTCGACATTGAGACCTTCTTCGTCAAAGAACCCTTTCTCTTTGGCGATCACCAGCGGTGCGCAATCCGTGAGCTTGATGAAGCCAAACTTGAGTGCTGGTTTCTCGATATCCAAAATCGTGGTCACTGCCGCAGTGCCCGCCGTGGGTGCCTGAGTTGAATCGGGCACCGCTACCGCCGATTCCAGGTCGTCGAGGGTTATTTTGGAGTTGCTACAGCCCGCGAAGCACAGCACGAGCATCGCAATACAAGCGATTGATCGGCGGCGGTTCGATAAAGATCCGGCGGCTAAATTCATGGAAGGGGCGTCAATGAAGAGAAGAACGAAGGAGTGTGAGTTGCCCTTGCCTAGCAACGCCTGTTCCAACCCCGATGCCGATGAGCTAGATCCTGCGCAAGGGGTATTAAGGTCGCTTTTGAGCCAAATTAAGGCTGCCCGAGAACCGCTCGATCTCGGCGCGGCCTTGGCCATACGAGAATGATCCCCCCGGCGGAAGAGCTGCGTGCCTAGCGACTAGGCGTACTTGCTTAACCGCGCGGCCGACTCGCGCGGGGCGATCTTCGCTGGCGACGCAGGGACGCCGAGGTGGGATTGGGCCGGTTGTTTGGAATCTGCGCTCCGGCGAGTTTTTTGAAATGCTGATGCTCGGACAAAGTCGAAGTTGAGGGGGTTGCGTTCCTCAACCGAACCGGAGTTTTCGAGTGAGGGACCGCGAGAATGCTCGAACCATCTCATCGAATGAGTACCCTGCATGGCGGCAGCGGGATCATTTCCAAGAGGTGTCCACGAAGGGGCTTCCGCCGAAAGGCATCGTTTTAATCAACGACATGTGAAAAGGAGTCTCACTGTCATGCGAATTCTATTGAACAGCCGGCGCTGGCGACTGGCATTGGCTGCCTCGCTCGCTGGCTTTTCCATCAGTGCCGCCAACGCCCAGCAACCGTCGCAGGGTGACTACGAAGCTACCTTCGAAGAAGTGACGGAAGATGCCATCGCCCCCGTGGGCTTTGTCGACGAGACCGTCATCGGTCACAAAGTCAAAGGATGCAATTGCGGAAAGTGCAACGGCTCGACGGCATGCTGCACCGACAAGAAAAAAGAAGAGCTCGCGGAGAAAGCCAAGACGGCTTACAAGGGCGTGTTCTATGCGAACGACTACAGCTACCTCGATGATCCCTGCTACGAAGGTCATGATCTCGGGGATTCATTCAAGCGATTGGCGGATGGCCGCGTCGATCTCGGTGGCGAAGCGCGAGTTCGCTACCACAACGAAGAGAACATGCGCGGTCTTGGCCTGACCGGACGTGACGATCAATTCTGGTTGACTCGCTATCGCATGTTCAGCAATTGGCGAATCAACGACAACTTCCGCTTCTACGGCGAGTACTTGTACGCCGACTCCGCTGGCGAAACGTTTGCACCGCGTCCTATCGAAGAGAATCGCGGCGAGGCTCAAAACTTGTTTGTCGACGCGAAACTGTTCGATAGCGACGCCGGAAAGCTAACTGCCCGCGTCGGTCGTCAAGAATTGCTACTCGGTAATCAGCGTCTGGTTTCACCACTGGACTGGGCCAACACGCGCCGCACCTTCGATGGTTTTCGGTTGATGTTCAGTGGCGATAACTGGGACATTGACGGCTTCTACACCAACCCCGTCAAACGCACACCCGCTTACGCGGACCGATGGGACAGTGCCGACAGTCTCGAAGATTTCTATGGCCTCTACGCCACCCGCAAGGGATTGGACCTTGGCACCGTTGACGCTTATTATCTCGGCCACAATAACAACAATGCGGGTGCCAACAACTTCGACTACCACACGATCGGCTCACGTGTCGCTGGCGGCAAGGAATTGATGTACGAGATGGAAGGCGGCGTGCAGTTCGGGAACCAATTCGGCGGCTCGGAACAGAGCACCGGGTTCTTTACCGCCGGACTCGGTCGCAAGCTCGCCTTCGGTGATTGGACCCCCACGGTTTGGGGCTGGTATGACTGGGCCGGTGGCGATAGTGATGGTGCGGCTCGCAATGACAATAGCTTCGACCATGCCTTCCCGCTCGGTCACAAGTACAACGGTTTCATGGACTTGTTCGGACGTCGAAATCTCAATGACGTCAATGCCCAGTTCATCACACCGGTGTTCGGCAAGAAAGTTTCGATGTTGCTCTGGTACCACTATTTCTTCTTGGACCAAGCGACGACCCCGTACAGTGTCGTGATGACACCGTACAACCCGGCCGGCGGTGCCGTTAGCAGGGATCTCGGCCACGAGATTGACTTGTTATTCACCGCGAACTTGGACTCGCGAAACAGTGTTCTCGTCGGCTACTCGTACTTCAATTCGGGTGCCTACTTCGATACACCCAATGCGTCATCGGCGGTCAGTCCCGGCGTCAGCAGCAATACGGATGCCCAGTTTTTCTACTTCCAGTACCAGACCCAGTTCTGAGCAAGGAAGCCAGGGCGAGTCGAAACGCCTGAAGCGAGGGACGTTGCAGTCCCTCGCTGGGTGCATTTCTGGCGATCCGTTTTTCATGGAGCGCCGCCGCAGCGGCAATACGTCGTTGAAACGACTATCCTAGATCGCAGCAACTATCCGGGGCCAAGGAACCCTTCGCCATCATGGAGTCGTCATAATTTGAGCCTTTCTGCAACTCAACCGGATCGTCCCGAGACGACTCACGCGACTTCGAGTGATTCGCCGCTGAAGGTCGCCGATCGCTTGATCAGCATCGATGTCTACCGCGGCATGGTGATGTTCTTGATGCTCGCCGAAGGACTACATCTTTACTCACTCGCCCAGCATTTTCCCGGCAATTTTTTTTTGGAGTGGCTGCGTTTCCACACGACTCACGTGGACTGGGCCGGTTGTTCGCTGCATGATTTGATCCAGCCCGGTTTCACGTTCTTGGTCGGCGTAGCGATGCCGTTCTCGATTGCCGCACGAATCCGCAAAGGCGACTCACGGGGTCGGCTTCTCGTGCATGCGGTATGGCGATCGCTAGTGTTGATTGCGATTGGCATCGTGCTGCGATCACTGGGTCAGCAGCGCACGAACTTTACGTTCGAAGACACGCTGACTCAAATTGGCTTGGGTTACTTCTTTGTGGTGCTCATCGCCTTGGCACCGCGCTGGCTGCACTACGTTTCGGCGATCGTGATACTCGTCTTGTTCTGGCTCGCGTTTGCGGTCTCGCCACCACCTCCCGAGGACTTTGATTATCCGGCGGTGAGCGTCGCGGCGGACTGGCCGAATCATGAATCGGGATTCGCATCGCGGTGGAACAAGAACAGCAATGTGTCTTGGAAGGTCGATCAATGGTTCATGAATTTGTTCCCGCGTGACGATCGTTTTGTCGACAACGAAGGTGGTTACAGCACGCTTTCGTTCGTACCAACGGCAGTAACGATGCTGTTCGGTTTGATCGCCGGGGTGTGGTTGCTGGAGCCACTATCGCTGCGAGCACGGTCACTCCGGTTCATGGTCGCCATTGTGATCGGCATCGGCGTCGGAGGGTTACTCGATTGGGCGGGGATATGTCCGCTCGTGAAACGGATTTGGACGCCTTCGTTCACGCTCTACAGCGGCGGCATTTGCATGCTTTGGTTGCTGATGCTGCATCTCGTTTGCGACGTCGGCCGGTTCCATCGATGGGCGTTTCCGTTCATCATCATCGGCGCGAATTCGATCTTCATCTACGTCGCAAGCTGGACCGTGATCGAACCGCTCCAGGAAGTGATGATGACGCATTTTTCCGGCGTGTTCACGGCCCTCGTAGGTTCCACGTTTGCTCCGGTGATGGCCAGTGCCGCAGCCCTGGCGGTGATGTTTTACGTGCTGTGGTGGATGTACGAGCGAAGAATTTTCATCAAGATCTAATGGCGCCCGCGATGTCGTCTCGTTCTCGCTCGTACGATCGGCCAAGCGCCGGCTTACGCTTGCGGCAGGACGACCACTTTCATTTGCTCGGGATCGCCGGCGTGCAGTCGATCGAACCACTGGGGGCCGTCGGCGAGCGCGATTTTGGCGGTGATCAAGGGGGCAACGCGGATCACGCCACGGGCCATCAAATCGATGCACTGGGGATACTCGCCGTTGCAGCCACAGGTACCACGGAGTGTGATTTCGCGGGTCACCACCGATTGCAGGGGTAGCTCGATCGTCGGTGCGACGTTCCCCACGAGCGTCACGCTGCCTCCCTTGCGCACGGACTCGATCGCGGTTTTGATGGTCGGAGTTGCACCGACCACTTCGAGCGCCACGTCGGCGCCGCGCCCTCCCGTCAATTTGCGGACTTCCGCGGGCACATCACACTGGTCACCGCGGAGGATCACATCGGCCCCGAGATCCTTGGCCACGCCGAGTCGCTTGTCATGGAGATCGACGGCGATGACTTGGGTCGCACCCGCAGCTCTCACGGCTTGCACGGCCAACAGTCCGATCATATTCACCTCGGTGATGGATGACGTGGATGATCCGTTTGATTTGCCGATTTATCAGCGCGGGCTCTGGGGCGGGGTGGTGCTTTTCGGCAGCGCGAAACTCAACACGGCCAGCGACGCGGCGGGCAACGCGGATCACGCCACGGGCCAT
>JBBSJZ010000081.1:0-15240 GCA_038256795.1 Pirellulales bacterium
CTGTCGTTCGCCGACGACATCTGCGACGTCCCCTCAGTGGCCGAGACCATGATCCGACGAACGAGTCGTGAAATGATTTTGGACGCGAAGCTTCGTGACAGCCGCGAGATTCTCGACGCGCTCGATTTTAACGGACGGATGTTTTGGGCCGCGAGGCAGTCCAAAATCGATGGCCGGGCGGCGCCTGCGGGGATCGATGGCGGGGTGCTCAGCGAACGACAACATGCCTTCAATTGGCTGGTCAACTTTGGCGGTTTCGCTTGGGACGACGTCGATACGCCGACTTAAAAAACAGTTGAATTGGGAAGCGGCGTCAATGTCCAAGGATCATTGGATGTTGCGGTCGGCAGCTCATCCGAAGCCAGTTTCTTGTACCAGCACGCGAATAGCGTGTGCATGTACGCCATCGGCAAACCGAACAACAACGATGCCACGGCTTCGTAGACCCACAGCCACGATTCACCCTCATACATGATCACGATCGGTAAATAAACGATCACGAACGCCATGAGCGTCAATAACAGAATGGCGAGCGCTAACAACGCCACAACGAATGATTCACCGAAGCGTCCTCGCGTCAATTCAAAACTACGCCGGATCGCCGTCGGGCCATGGACTTTTTCGGCGACCGCGATCGCGTCAATGTAGAGCGTTCGCACGATGAACCAGATACCTGGGACGACGAGCAAGAGCAGCCCCAAAATGACCATCAAGTTCCAGCAGAACCGCGTCGTAATCATTCTTCCATAGGACCGAAACGCATTCGCGTATCCGCTTCCCAGTTTCGGCCGCTTACCATTCCAGGCATCCAAAACCGTTGAAATGATCGCCGCTTCGGCAATGATGCCCAACCAAAACCCCAGCATCCGCTGGAGCCGAAAAGAGGATTGGAAGTCGTCTTCATCAATGAGATAGAAGTCGGCGTAAGCCGTGATGAGATTGAGCGGCATCCAAACGACGGCGTAGCACAGCAGCAGCAATCCGAAGTAATGGCGAAACAAGGACCACGAGACCGCGAACGGTGAAGCGATCGTGTCCCAGCCCTGGCCCGTGGGATTCGTGGAGTGGTCGTCGGAAAGTGGCGGTGCGTAGGGATCCAAGGCTGGTTGCTCCGGAGGCGCTGACTACCAACGAATGACGGCGGTGCCCCACGCGAGCCCGGCTCCAAAGCCGCACAGCAGGATGAGGTCGCCGCGTTTGATTCGTCCGGCTCGGAACGCTTCATCAAGCGCGAGCGGAATGCTGGCCGCCGACGTGTTACCGAAACGATCGAGGTTCACAAAAACTTTGTCGGCTGGCACGCCCAGATCCGCGACGGCGCTGTCGATGATTCGCTGGTTCGCCTGGTGTAAAATCACGAGTGCGAGATCCGCGGGTGAGACGCCGGCTTGCTCGAGTGATTGCTTGGCGCTCTCCTCAAACACTCGCACGGCCCACTTGAATACGGCGCGTCCATCCATTTTGAGATATTGGTCACCCGCCGCGTGAGCCTCGGGCGTCAATTCTTTGCGCGTGCCGCCGGCGGGAATGCACAACATCTCTCCGCCGCAACCTTCGCTGCCGAGTTGGTACGCGAGCATGCCACCACCACCTTGGGCGGTATCATCCGTGAGAATCGCGGCACCCGCGGCGTCGCCGAAAAGTGGATAGGTTTTGACATCCGCCGGATTGACGGTGCGGCTCATCAAATCAGCACCGACGACCAACACGCATCGGTTATTGCCGGCGGCAATGAACTGTGCGGCAGTGATCAAGCCGTACATGAACCCAGCGCACGCGGCATTGAGATCCATCGCGGGGGCGAATGCACCGAGTCGTCGTTGCAAATGGCACGCGGTTGACGGTGTCGGATGATCCGGCGTCATCGTACACACAATGATTAAATCCAGATCCGCGGCTGTCTTGTGGGTCGCGGCGAGACAATTCATCGCAGCTTCATAGGCCAAGTCGCTCGTGGCCTGGGTTTTCAAAGCGTTGCGTCGCTCAAGGATACCCGTGCGGCGAACGATCCAATCGCTGTCACAGCCCAGCGAGGACAAATCCTCATTCGTCACGATGCCGCCAGGCACATAGGACCCTGTGCCGAGAATGCGAACGCCGAGGGCTCGTCCCATCCGACCGCGTTTTGCGTTGCCCGCCGCGGCCGAACCCATTTCGGCGGAGTGCAGTTGCGGGGTTTCATTCAGTGCCGAAGATATCGTGTCAGTCATTCGCGGGCGGCGGCGTTATGATAAGTAGTCGTGTCGTAGAGAGTTGAGGCATCAGAGTATAGCGACCCAGCCGGTATGCGTCAGGCGATCTTTCCCAACGGTTTGTCCAGTGCTGACCACGCCGATCTCTTCGCCTATTTGGCGGCCGAAAGAGCCCCGTTTGCATGTTTCCGATGAATTTTTCCCGCCGCCGGCTATCGATCATCGCGCTGGCGCTCGCCGGTGGAACGGGCATGGGCGGATGGGGGCTCGCCGGGTTGTGGCGATGGGGCCAGGAATCGCGGCGAAAATCGACGCTGCGGATGCGAGTGACCGGCGGCTCGATGGCGCCGACGCTGTGGGGCCAGCACTTCTCAATCGATTGTCCCCATTGCGATGCTCATTTCGAGATCGACGCCTCAGGGACGAGCTCCCTCGTCCAATCTCATCGGCCGACGTTCCCCTGCTGGCACTGTGGCGGCGAATTGTCCCGGCCGACCGGCGATGCCCGACCGGGCCAAGTCATTGACGTCATGCCCGTGACGACCACGACCGATATCGAGCACTACCCACTCGTCGTCGTGCAAACCCATGGGGCAATGCACGTCAAACGAATCCTGGGTCGACCCGGTGACACGGTGTCGATCCTACCGCAAACGAACATGCCACCTCGGCTGTGCATTCATCACGCACTCGCTCCCTCACCGGCCACCATGATCGCCGTTGACATCGATGCGCTGCGTGATCGTTCTCGCTGGAGTGGCGATACGATTGATTGGAAACGTGTCAATCGCAAGTGGTACACGGTTGCCACGCCCGCGCCATCCGCGCCACTGATCTACACGCATCGCAGCGTTCATGACTTCGATCAAATTTCCGCGATTCTCGACGACTGCCCCGCCAACCCGATGCTAGCGCGACGGCTTTATCCCGTCACCCGTGTCTCGCTCGCGTTGGATTTGACATGTGATCATCCCATTGAGCTGCGCAGCTCACTCGGCGCAACCAAATTTCAGCCAGGTCGCCACGCCACTGAGTTCCGGGGGACCGCGACTGAACTTTCATTGGTCGTGTTGAGCAGTGACGCGACCGCCAACGTGACGATCGAAAACTTATGCATCCGCCGCAGCATCGAATACCGACTGGTCCCGCGTGATGATCAATCTCGTTACCCGATCACGCTGCATCACACAGCGCTCCGTGACATGCCATTGGCAGCCAACGAGTATTTCGTCGTCGGTGATAACGTGCCCATTTCGGTGGACAGTCGCCTCTGGGGACCGATTCGACGAGACCAGATCGTCGGTGTGGTCACTGGCCCGGCGGTGCGTTAGGTGCTTTGACTCAGTAGCACTCCGGGAATCTTCACGCCCAACCTCGTTAGCTCGATGAACCGACTAGCTCTTGCAAGGCGAGAAATGCTGAACGATTTTGCGAGCCGCGCGCAGCCCGTCAACCGCAGCGGTGACGATACCGCCAGCATACCCCGCCCCCTCGCCAACCGGGTAAACACCTGGGATTTCCGGGATTTGGTACGACTCGCGGTCACGATCGATGCGCACCGGCGAACTGCCTCGCATCTCCGGGCCGACCAAAACCGCATCGGGTAGGTACCGCCCTTTCCACTTGGCATCCATTACCGGCAACCCCTGGTGGATGGCCTTCAAGATCACCGGCGGCAATACCTCGTTGAGGTCTCTCGCCACCACGCCACGCTCGTACGACGATTCGATTTTGTCGCCCGCACCCGTTGCTCGACCGGCCAGGAAATCTCGTGCTCGCTGCACGGGCGCCTGGTAATCCGCACCCGCCAAGCGGAACGCGATCGATTCATACTTCCGCTGAATTGCCACGCCCGCCAACGGATGATCACTGCCGAATTCATGCGGCTCGAGCGTCACCACCAAGCCGCTGTTCGCGTACGGTGTGTTGTGCCGTGAGTTACTCATCCCGTTGGAACAGTACATCTTGGGCTCCGACACACTCGGGATCACCACGCCACCAGCGCACATGCAAAACGTGAACAAATCTCGTTGGCCCTTCGCGACCAAACTGTAGTCGGCCGCGCCGAGTTGTTCGAGGTACTCTGAACGCCCGTACTTGTGTTCGTTAATTAACGATTGAGGTTGCTCGATCCGCAGCCCCAATTGGAACGCTTTCTGTCGCAGCGGGAAGCCGGCCGAGAGCAGCATCTCGTAGGTGTCACGAGCGCTGTGACCCATCGCCAACAACACGTGCGTTGTCGGGATGAATCCACTCGTCGTTCGCAGCCCCGCTAGTTTTCCATTCACGAAATCCAATCCATCCAACCGGCAACCGAATCGATACTCGCCGCCGAGTGCTTCGATCTTGCGACGGAAGTTACGACAGATCATGGGCAGTTTATTGCTGCCCAGGTGCGGACGATGCTCATACACGAGCGACTCACGGCCGCCGCAATCAACGAAGCTCTGCAGCACCCAATCCACGTCCGAACCCGTGATACGGCACGTTAACTTTCCATCACTGAAGCACCCCGCGCCACCTTCACCAAACAAATAATTGTTCTCGACATCGAGTTCGCCACCACGGTCGAACTTGCGGATCGCAGGCACACGTTCCTTCACCGGCAAGCCGCGTTCAAGTATGATTGGCCGATACCCCTTTTTGGCCAAATAGTAACCGGCCAATAATCCCGCCGGCCCCGAGCCGACGATGACGGGACGCTGCATCAACTCCGTCGGTCCCGGCGGAGGATCGATGAATCGTTCCGGCGCAAACGCTTCGACGCGAACATCGCCACTGCCGCGTGGCTGAACCGATTCAGCAACATCGACCACCAACGAGTAGACGAACTGCAGTTGGTCCCGCTGGCGAGCGTCCATGCTTTTCCGCAAGATGCGCAAGCACCGGAACTCGTCCGCCCGCACACCCACCACCTGCGCAGCCCGCGCCGCCAACTCAACTTCAGGAGCTTCAACGCGCGTGCGAAGATTCGTAATTCGTAAAAGCATCGGATTTTTTAAGGCGATAGTAGCGAGGACAGAGGTCAGGGAAGAAATTGCGGGGTAATCGGTCGCCGAACTCGATCGACCGCGTACGCTCGTTGGCTAAGAATCGGGCTGACACCATTCGAGCGTATGTCTCGCCGCTCGCAATCGGTGAGATGCTCACTGATAGGCCGCTTTACATCGAGCCGCAGGGGTGGGTTCTCAAACCCCTGGAAAACACCTTGGCCCGAGCCCTCGAGGCCTTACCGAAGCGCCATCGCAGCGTGGTTGACGCCTAAGCGAATAACTCATGAACCACGCGAGTTGGGTCGACACCGGTCAATCGTTGCTGCAACCCTTGGAACGGAAACGTCAATCGTTGAAAATCGACGCCGAGCAAGTGAAGCATTGTCGCGTGCAGATCGCGGACGGGGACGGAGTTTTCGACAACATTGTAGCTGAACTCGTCCGTCGCTCCGTATTGAAAGCCACCTTTTACGCCACCGCCAGCCATCCAGGCGGTGAAACAACGAGGATGGTGGTCGCGACCATAGTCATCGTGCGTCAGTGTGCCTTGGCAATAAACCGTGCGTCCAAATTCGCCCGCAAAAACGACCAGCGTATCCCGGAGTAATCCCGTTCGCTCGAGATCTTGCAGCAGTGCACTGATCGGTTGGTCGACGTCCATGCATTGTGCCGCCAAGTTGTCGGGCAACTTGCTATGGTGGTCCCAGCCCCGGTGGAATAATTGAATGAACCTCACAGCCCGTTGGGCCATTCGCCGAGCCAGCAAACAATTGCGAGCGAACGACCCGGGTTTGTCGATGTCGGGTCCATACATCGCCAGAGTGTCAGCCGACTCGTCGGAGATATCCGTCAGCTCCGGCACCGACGATTGCATGCGGAACGCCATTTCTTGCTGAGCGATCGTGGTCTCAATTTCGGGGTCACCGAATTCGGCGAGATGCTTGTGATTCAGTTCACCGAGCGAATCGAGCATTCGTCGCCGCACGCTCGCGTTGACGCCGCTCGGGTTCGACAAGAACAGCACCGGATCGCCGGTCGATTGAAAACTAACTCCTTGGTGCTTCGAAGGCAGGAAACCGCTGCCCCAGAGCCTCGCGTAAAGTGCCTGGACGTTGACCTTGCCGCCCCAGAACGCTGACGGAAGGACGACGTAGTCGGGCAGATCCTTGTTGAGTGTCCCGAGTCCGTAGCTCAGCCACGATCCCATGCTCGGCTTGCCTGGGATTTCTGAACCGGTGCAGAACGAGGTCTTTCCTGGGTCGTGATTGATGGCGTTGGTGTTCATCGAGTACACCGTGCATAGCTTGTCCGCCTGGGTCGCCAAGTGCGGCAACAACTCGCTCATCCACATGCCGCAATCGCCAGCTTGCGAGAACTTGAATTTCGACGACGCGATCAACTGTGATTTGCCCAACGTCATCGCCGTTACACGTTGACCCTGGCTAACCGATTGGGGCAATTCTTGTTTGAAGAGTTTGTTCAATTCCGGTTTGTAATCAAACAAGTCAATCTGGCTCGGCGCTCCCGCCATGAACAAGAAGATCACGCGTTTTGCTTTGGGCGCGTGGTGGCACCCCGGCGGGATCGTCGGATCCGCGAGCGAGTTTCGCGCTGGCGCTTGATCGGTTGCCAAGCCATGACTCGCGATCAATGAACTGAGCGCGCTGACGCCCAAGCCCATCCCGGTGTGCGTCAGGAAGCGGCGACGCTGGCGCAAAGTGTTGATGTCGATCGGTTGCATCAGTTTTTGGTCTTGGTGATGTCGAGGTTGTAGAGAGTGCTTGCCAGCAGCGTCCAAGCCGCCAAGTCCGCCTTGGCGGTGACCGAGTCCAGGGCTAACCCATCACAAATCGCCTCCGCCAACTGCGGGTCGGCGAGATACTGGGCTCGCAAATCATCGACGAGCAACTTCATCGTGGAAGTTTCCTGGGCGTCTGGAAGTCGCGCCGTGACGGTTTCCCACGCGAACACGAAACGCTCTTCGTCGGGTTGTTCAAGGATTTTTGCCGCGAGCTGCCGCGAGGCGAACATTGACTGAGATTCATTGAGCATGAGCAACGCTTGCAGCGGCGTATTCGTACGCTCGCGCCGCGCCGTGCAGGCATCGCGAATCGGCGCATTGAAGATCGTCATTTGCGGGGGTGGCATCGCGCGTTTCCAAAACGTGTAAACGCTGCGGCGATGAATGTCATCACCCGAATCAGGCCGGAATACCTCTCCGGTCATGGACACCGCTTCCCACAATCCATCAGGCTGGGGTGGTTTGACGCTATCGCCAAACATCTCATCGGACAGCAGACCACTCGTCAGCAAAATTTGGTCACGAATCATCTCCGCATCAAGCCGGAATCGCGGTCCCCGTGCGAGCAACCGATTTTCGGGGAATCGTCGATAATCATCTGCACTCGCTTCCGCGGACTGGCGATACGTGGTTGACATCGCGATTTGTTTCATCAGTCGCTTGATGTCCCAGCCCGATTCGATGAACGATACGGTGAGATAGTCGAGCAAAAGCGGATGACTGGGCACATCGCCCTGGCTGCCAAAATCTTCGGAAGTCTTCACGAGACCGACGCCAAAGAACTGCTGCCAAAAACGATTCACTGCGACGCGTGCGGTGAGCGGGTTGCGGCGGTCGACCAACCAATTGGCCAAGTCCAATCGCGTCGCGATCTCATCCGCCTTTTCCAGCGTTGGCAAGAATGATGGCGTATTTCGCGAGACGGCTTCACCGATTGCATCGTATTGTCCACGGATGCGGACGAAGGTGGGCCGGACTTCGCCGCGCTCCTTCATCACCATGGCCTGAGGAATACCTTGCAAGAACTCATCTCGCTGTTTGCCCAGGATCGCTAATTGCTGCTGCCAAGCCTTGAAGCCTTCACTCGCCTCGTCGGGCCGTTGCGATTCCCATTGCTTGATATCTTGCTCCAGCTCAGCGAGTCGTCGTTCCTGGTCTTCGGTCGATAACCGGATGGATGGCTGTTGGATACCGCCGGGTTCTTTACCTCGAGTTTCGGCTTGCGCTTCGTCGTTGTCGAGGAACGCGTAGAGCGAAAAGAAATCCTTCTGCGTGATCGGATCAAATTTGTGGTCATGGCATTGGGCACACTGGATGGTCAGCCCCATGAACGCGGTGCCGACGGAAGTAATGCGATCGACGACGTTCTTGAAATTACTTTCTTCGGGCAGCGCCGTTCCCGCGTCGATAATCAAATGCAAACGATGAAATCCGGAAGCGATGAGTTGATCGCGGCTCGGATCTTCAAACAGATCACCCGCCATTTGATACCGGACAAAATCGTCATAGCGGAGATTGTCGTTGAACGACCGAATGACCCAATCGCGATAAGGTGAGTGGTGTCGATAAAAGTCTTTGTGCATGCCGTTGGTGTCGGCAAAGCGGACCAAGTCGAGCCAGTAGCGGGCCATGTGCTCGCCATACCTTGGACTAGCGAGCAAGCGATTGATCGTCGCCTCCCAAACCGAATCGGGCGAAGACGGGTACGAGCTCACGAAGTCGTGCACCTCGTTTAAAGTTGGCGGTAATCCAGTCAAGTCAAACGACAAGCGACGAATGAGTGTTCGTGGGTCCGCTTGCTCGGATGGACGCAACGAGTTGAGCCTGAGTTTATCAAGAACAAACGCGTCAACGGATCGAATCGTACTCGCTCCGCCCGTTTGCCCCCATTGTGCGAATGTCTCGTCGGAAATCGTCGGGATGGCCGGTGATTTCGGAGCTTGGTACGCCCAAAAATTATCGTAGGGAGCCCCACTCTCGATCCACCGCCGCACAAGTGCTTGCTCATCGGTCGACAATGGCTTCAAGTGCGAATCGGGCGGCGGCATCACGACGTCCGGATCCTCGCTGGTGATCCGCGCCCAGACTTCACTCTCGTCGACCGAGCCGGGCACGATTGCAACCACGAGAGCGCCGTCATCGCCGTCACCTCGATCGAGTCGCAAACCAGCCTCGCGGGACTCCTCGTCGGGTCCGTGGCAAGCGAAACAGCGTGACGATAGCAGCGGTCGAATCTGTTCGTTGAACGAGACGTCTTCAGCCGCCACCGCCGTCCAGCCCAAGGTGATGCCCACAATGGCGACCCCGGCAGCGAGACGAGTGATGTGGTCGGTTAACATGGAACCAAAAAGAAATGGAGATTCAAACGGACGCGCAGTCGACACCGGAGGCCAGTGACCGCGAATGAAGTGTTCGATTGTAACCGAACGTCCAGACGAGTCGGAGGGCTTCTTGCGGAATGAGGCTGCGAAACCCAGGCCGCTATCGCCATCTGTAACAGTGAAGCGGTGGAATGGGACCGGGTCGGAAACACACCTCAAGTGAGCCGTGATCCAGCCTGGCGTCCGAGGACTCGAAAGACTTCCGCGGCATCCGTGTATCCGGCATCGACCAATTGCCAAGCTCGCTGACGCATGTCCACCAAGCCGGCGGCTACGGCCGATGCGTGAATCTGGTCAGCCGAATGCTCTTTGGCGAGCGACGCCATGACCGCATCACCGATTTCCCCACCATCAAAACGCACGCACTCACCCATCGCAATGCGACCGGCGTAACCGGTGCCACCGCACAAGTCGCATTCCTTGATCGGTTGCTCGGCTGGGCATCCGCACTGGGGACAGACCTTACGAAGCAGCCGCTGGCTGCAGACCGCCAGCAAGCCGCTGCGCAGCAGGTATGCGGGTAATTCCATTTGCACCAATCGCCGTAGTGCCCCCGCGCAGTTACTGGCGTGGATGGATGAAAAACACAAATGGCCGGTGAGCGACGACGTCAGTACCGCATCGGCCGTTTCTTCGTCGCGTATCTCACTAACCAAGAGCACTTCGGGATCCTGACGCACCGCGCTGCGAAGCGCCGTCGCGAGTGTCATCCCGGTCGTCTGATTCAACTGGCTCTGGCTGACTCCATCGAGTACCGATTCAATCGGATCTTCGATCGTCAACACACTGCGTCGCGACGATCCCGCGGTGATGTGCCGCAGGCACGCGTACAAGGTCGTCGTCTTACCGCTGCCGGCGGGTCCCGCCAGTAACACCACGCCATCGCGGCGATCACAAAGCTCCGCTAGGTCCTTCTGGATATCCTCCGATAGCGACAGCGCAGCGAGCGACGTCAATGGTGCCGTGGTGCCAAACAATCGCACGACCGCGCGCTGGCCATGCAGCGTCGGAAACGTCCCCAAACGCATCTCAACGCCAGTCCCCAAACTTTCATCAATCGGGGAAAATTTATGACTGGCGAGGGGTGCGTCGGCTCGGGATCGCGGAGGTGCCCACATCAACCGACCTTCCTGCGGTTGGCTGCTGCGGTAACTCGGCAATCCAGCCAACACCATCAATCTCGCCGCCGGATCGGTCACGTCACTGCGTGGCACGCTGCCGATCGGCACGAGAACACCATCGATGCGAAACAAGACTTCCCAGCTCGCTTGCCGAGGTTGCAAATGCACATCGCTGGCCCGCCGACGGATTGCCAATTCCAGTAAGCGATCGACGAACGTGACCGCGAATTGTGGATCGCTCGGCGATAAGTCATTCCAGAACGAGCTAGGTTGCATGGATCACGTGGAGACTCTGGTGTTGATGCTCAACACCAACACCGGTGTCGCATGCGCCTAGCTTAACCAATCACTCCCCCTCGCGGGCCGTCGAATGCGAGATTCGGATTAGCGGTAGACGACGCAAAAGTAGACGCCGTCGCGCCCGGTCGCCATCGCCGCGCCGGCAACTCGCATGCTCGGGTCGCTCGTGAAGCATGCGGAAACCGCCGACGGCGAGTACGAACTCGACCAACCGACGCCTTCATACCGTCCCGGCGCATACGATCCCGGTGGATGGCTCTTGATTCCCGTCGAAGCCATCAACTGAGCTCGCTGCTCAGCAACAGCTTGCAATTGACCGTCGGGCGCCAACGCTCCGACGCCTTGCTGGGCGCGTTGCGAATTCAAAGCGGCGAGCACATTACTCGTCCCACCGCCGGCTAATCTGCCGAGCTGTGTTGATGCCGTCGGTTGTGAAATGGCGTCACCGCCCGATCGCGAATGCATGCGACCACACTTGGCACAGTAGTAAGAATCCGGCGATGTCGCCGCATGCGCCGGGCCACTCGTCGCCATCGGTTGGACCGAGATGACTTGCTGCGCTGAGCCGTCCGTTACGAAAGTCCCCGCCAAGATCAAGCCAACTCCAACCATCAAAACATTCTTCATGACCATCGTGAAGAGATCTCCCTTGAGAAGTGAAAAGAGGCCTGTGCATTGCATCGACCTCGATCACCGAAGCCGTCACAAACCAAGTTCGACAAGCGTCTCGACTCACTCGAAATGAGCAAGGGGGTCGCCCTGGCGGTTTGCCCGTACCTCCGCACTCATCGGAAACCTTGGCACGGTCGTAACTCAATCCAAGGCAATCACTTTGTAAATTCTTCGCTGCACCAAAAAAACATTCAGATAATTTAAATCGCGGTGTTTGTCTTTCTGAGTGGCGACAGCAACATGCATCGTCGCTAGATTGGTTTTGCCCGTCTTCGGCCAAAAAGGTGATCGTTGAGAACCATGGAAACAGCTGAGATTTTACTCAGATCCGATGGATTTTAACCGACTCGGACTGCCGTAGACGACTGCGGCAACCGCGACTCCCATCAATCCGAGTAGGCCGCTGGAAAGGATCAAGAGCACCGCCAAGATCGCCGGAATCGAAACGTCTTCGGGTTCAAGATCTGCGGCCAGCGTCATCATCACAACACTCAATGCGTTGTTGATAAAGTGCCCGACCATGGCCGGAAACAATGATCCGCTCGTCCACGAAACCCAACCCAAAAATAATCCGAGGGGTAAAACACCGAGGGCGTGAACGTAGTCCATGTGGAAGGCTGCGAACAACACGCTAGCGAACAGGATGCCGATGCCCGGTCGAAGCGACTGTGTGAGCCTCGTTTGCAGATATCCGCGAAACAAAATCTCTTCGCAAAGTGCCGGTGTCGCGCCGATCATCAATGCGAGCGGAATGAGGAAACCGCCTTGCCCGTGAGCTCGAAAAATTTCGGCCATCTCTCTCAGCGATTCACTTTCTTCCATGAAGGCACTCGACAGCAACGTCGAGAATAGACCCACCAGCGGCGTCATCGCGGCGACGGCGAACCAGGTCCAGATCGGCCAATGCCCCCGCACCAAACCGAGTCGCGCGCGGAACGGCACCGGTGAAATCGCTGCGGCAAAAAGTGCTGGCGCGACGAGACAGAACTGGGGCACGACCACCATTAGAAACAACCCCATCCGCGATCGGAGCGCATCGCGAACCCCTTGTTCATTGACGAATTGATCGAGAGTCATCGGTTCGGTTCCGAGCGTCCAGATCGCTATGCCGCGCATCACGACGCTGGACACCAAAATACAAACCAGCGCGATGGCGACCGTCGCGACCGAAGTCCAAATCCGTCGACGTCGCACTTCATCAACGCGATTGAGTTGAGCGTTGTCGATCATGCCATTTCCAATCGGCCGTTGGAATCGCCGAACGACTGCCGCTCGACGACCACGCGATGCAAGCGTTCGAGGTGCAGGTCAGCCATTCGCGTTGATTCGCTGAATTTCTGGGTTGTGTCGCCCCGCAGTCCGGTGGCTTTAACACCAGCGACGATGATCGGTAAATCATCGTGGTTGTCGCGGTCGCCGTCACTGGTGCCACTTCCGTAAACGATCATCGTGTGATCTCGGTAGCTCGTCGGCAGACCCGCCGGCGTGGCATCGTCGGGATCCTCCGGCAAGCCTAGCCTCTCGGCTTCTTCACTGCGCGGCGCGATCCCGCGATTGCCGGTGAGGTACTCATCCAGCTTTTCTCGATCGTCGCGGCCGAGTTGTCGGTTGACGAGCGCCGCAATCGATTCGCCCGCCTTCTCCACTTCACCCCCAATGGACTCGGCATGGAGAATTAAGCACGAGAAAATCGCGAGTAGGGAACGAAATCGCATGAACAAATCGTCTCGGTTTTGACCTGGAAACACCCGCACCATGGTAGCCATTCTGGCACCAGTCTCCAGGGATGCTGGATGATTAAGCGTCACCAATGAGCGTTGAGGCGACCTCGGTGCAGACGTGGTATTCTAGTAGGCGATACCGGGCGAGAATCGAGTGGGCTCGCAACACCGATGACTTCTACGCGACGAGCTTAAACCCCGTGAAGCAAGATCTCCACTGCCTGCGAACCTTCGCAATCCTCAACGCGGGCCTCGTCGCGCTAGCCTGTGTTGTCGATGAACGGTTGCCCAAGTATCAATCCACGTCATTTATCGATCGGTGCCTGCACAACGTTTGGATCTTTGTCGAAGCGTTGTTCGTGCTGGCACTCGTTTACGCGATCGCTTGCGTCTTGCTCCGCTGCTTGCCCATCATCGGACGAGTCGCCGCGATCGTTCTCGTCGCCTCGGTCCCTGCGCTTTGGTACGGCAACCGGATGTCGGAATTGACGATTCGCCAGCCGCTACTGAGTGAGCTGGCGATTTCCCAGATCCTCGATTTTGTGCCCTACATTACCAATTTCGTCTCCTGGGGCAACGCGAGACAGATTCTGCTGGCAATGGTCGGTTTAATCCTCATCGAGGTCGTATTATGGGTGATCGCCAAGCGATCCGCGCGGGCCGAGGCTGTCGCACAATCATGCCAACCGCCGCTCGATTCAGCATGCCAAGCTCCGTTGGCCACTCGGCATCCCCGGTGGCTGGGAAGTGTGGCGGGTATTGTCGTCGTCGCGATGATGGCCGCAGCGATGCGGACGCCAACGCACGTAGCCGACGTCTATCGGACCACGAACGCCCGGCATCCCCTGGCCATGTTTGGTATCGTCGATTGGTTGATGCCGCCTCGCGATTTGTTGAGCGAAACCGAACGACTCGCGATGGAGTATCGCTTGCTGCAGTTGGGACCGCACTTGGATCGACTGCAACGCGAGTATCACGATTTGCAGTTCACGCCGCCGCCGGACGCGAAACTTCCGGATGTGCTCATTGTCATTGTGGAAAGTCTCCGCTTTGACGCGATCGGATTGCCTCAATCGCCGAATTTGACGCGATTGCGAGAGACTTCGATCGTGGGCAAGCGGCACTTCAGTGGTGGAAATGCGACCCAGTTCGGCATGTTCTCGGCGTTCATGGGACTCGATGTTGCGACGATGGATACCGCGCGTCATTGGCCGGCGGCGATGCCGAGGATGTTCAAACAATCCGGGTACTTCACGTCGTTCTTTGGCTCCGGGCCATTCGACTGGATGAACATCGACCACTTCCTTCGTCCGGAAGACTGGGATGTTTACGACGATCGATACGACCAAGATCGCTTTTACGATCGCGACCAGTGGTACATCGACCACGCTGTCGATTTGATGAATCGTAAGCGGGAGGCCGCCAACCACGTGGGACCCGTATGCGTCGTGATGTATCCACTCGCCGCCCACTGGGATTATCACTTTCCCGAAGAAGACGCAATTTTCCAGCCCTACGTTCATGGCGAGTTGCCGTGGATTCCCAGCCCCAAGTACGACCAGCAATCGCTCAAAAATCGGTACCTCAATAGCGTTCACGCGGTGGATCGCATGATCAGCCGATTGATCGCACCCGATCGACTCGTCGTGGTAATCGGCGATCACGGCGAAGCCCTCTTCGACTACGGCGATCAACTCGTTCACACCACCCACATCTCACCGGCGCAAACACAAACGCCACTCTTGATTCATTTGCCGCATCAACAAACCCAGCAAGTGATCGACACTCCGACGAATCACTGCGATTTGATGACGACGCTGGTCGACGCGTTGGGATTGGAGGTGAACCATCCGACCGCGTTGCACGGCCGGTCGGTGCTGGAGCCGTCGATAAGCCCAAAGCGATTCGTCCTGCGTTCGGCCATCAATAATCATCGCGCCCTGTATGCACCGTATTGTTTGAACACCGACGGTGACTCGATTGGCTCGCGCATGCTTGCGCGCGTTCTGAATCGACTCCTGGATGACGCGGAAAGCTGTCAGTTCCTGATCGACACTCA
>JBBSJZ010000082.1:0-15202 GCA_038256795.1 Pirellulales bacterium
AACATTTCCCAAGGCGATATCGGACTCGCCTCGCATACTCGAAACCACCGACACCGCCATCTCAGGCGCGCTGGTGCCAAACGCCACGACCGTCAAGCCAATCACGAGCGACGATATCCTGAGCGCCGAAGCCAGCACGACCGCACCACGCACCAATAGGTCGGCACCCAGCACGACGATCGTGATCCCCGCAGCCATCCAAAACCAATTCATATTGCTTCTTTCTTGTGCGCTACGGCGTTGACGCTCGAGGGAGAATGACGAAACACGAATTGCGACCCGTTCGACTGAGGCACTGGCTTAGCAACGTCAAAGGCATGGCCCAGCGGGCTAGCGAGAATCGCAGGCAACAAGATGAGTTCAGCGACGGCGCCGCAAATCAAGATGACCAACATCAAGAGTCCGAATTGTTTCGTCGGCACAAATGTGCTGAGCAGAAAAACGGAGAGCCCGAGGCCGTTGACAACGGCGGCCTGAAGCGTGGGGCGACAACAGCTTCGAAATGCCGACTCAATGGCCTCGCCGCGAGTCTCGGAGGTTGATTGCCCTTCTCGATACCAACATAAAAAGTGAATCGTGTCGTCGACCGCGACTCCGAGGGCGATGCTCGCCGTCATCATGCAACCGATGTCCACGGGAATGCCAAGCCAGCCCATCGAGCCGAACACGGCAAGCACCGGCAATAGGTTCGGCAGCATGGCAACGAGACCGGCCCCGAAGCCACGTGTTACGATCATCAGCAGTGGCGTGATGGTTAAGAACGACCACGCGGTGCTTGAGATGAGGCTGTTGAGCAGCTCTCGCTGGGCTTTGTAAACGATCGGAATGGCGCCGGTGTGAATGGCAACGATGGGTTTTGCACTCGAGAGCGAGTCGCGAGCCAGCAGCTTGGTGGATGCTTGCAATAAGACAGGATCGACGATTGCTTTGACCGCCTCGGCGAAGTACCCGTAGTCAACGTCCTTAAATGCAGCAACCCGTAAACTAATCCTCCATAATTCGTCACCCGTTGTCGGGTCAATCGCCAAGTAGCCGCTATCGACGAGCGCCGATTGGCTTTTCTCGAGTTTGTGGTTGAGGACGCGGTTGTGCAGCACCGCTGACGTCCCGCGTTTGTTGGATTGCAGCGTTGGAAGAAACGCGGCGGCCGACATTGGCGGCGAAATCAAGTGTTGACCGTCAATGCCGAATTCCTCATCGATCTGGCTGCGTACCTCGTCGACAATCCGCAATCGATTGAGCATGGTAAGCCGACCGGTACCGGCGGCTTCTCCCTGTTCGGCAAGCATTTTCGCATCGAATCGGATCAGTACTTCGAGCGGCACCAGATTGCCGAGATTGTCTTCAAGCCAGTGATAGTCGGCGAGGATTCGCGTCCTGGCGTCGAATAATTTCAACAAGTCGACGGACGTGTGAATCTTGTTAATTCCCAGGCTGAGCCCGATCATCACCAGCAAGCTCACTGCACAAACGCTGCGATAGTGATCAATGACCCAGTGCGCCCAGCGAACGGCCCAACGTTCGATGAGACCGCCGCCATCGTTGTCGAGTCTTAGCGACGAGTCCGCGTTTGCGAAACCGAATGAATGCTTCCTTCCGAAGAACTCGAGTGCAGCGGGAAGAAGCAAAAACAGTACCGCCAACATCAGCACCATTCCCAGGGCTGAAAAGATGCCGAATCGGCGGATCGGAGTCAGATCGCTGGCGAACAGCGATAAGAGTCCGAGTGCAGTCGTGACGCTGCACAGTGCTGCGGGTTTGTACCCGGCTGCCAAAGCGCGGCCCGCAGCCCCTGCACTTCCGTGACGGACGACGGCATCGCGGTAGTAGTTGACCAAATGAATCGCACCGGAAATGGTGAGCACATAAATGAGCGATGGCATTGCCAGCACGATGGCGTCGGCGTGACAGCCGGTGACCCAGATTGCTGCGGTCGCGCCACAAGTACTGACGATCCCACAAAGAAACACAATGAGAGTCAGTGCGATGCTGCGAAGTGACCACCACGCGAGTAGAAGTCCCAGTCCGCCAGCGGCCAACGCGAGTCGTACCAGCGTTCTTTGGCCCTCTTCGTTGATGGAGAGGTTGTCAATCGGTGGTCCGCCCAGGTGTGCAGTTTCGAGCGGAATGTCACATTGTTGCAGTGCCCGGAACAATGCCCCCTGAGATTCCTCCGAGTCAATTAGCCGTGCTCGACGGAACCCGAGAGCTTGGCGGAGTTGTTCGCCGGGAAAGTCATTCAGGAATACGATGCAGCACGCTTGGCCAGCAGGTCCGAGCACCGTGCCGGTGAGCCGCTTTACCGCCTCGGTTTGACTAAGGTTCAAGGGCGCAGCCGTCAAACGCCGCAGCAATGTTCGCGACGTGATGACATTTCGAAAGTAACCGCGGTCGTTCGGACTTAGCGACGGCAGTGCATTCGCGTCGGCTGCGACATGGTGATCTTCCGATACCTTGCTCGGTAACGCTTCGAAATTTGCAGGCGCGTTGAGCACCAATTCATCCGGCACCAGCTCCGCTTCCGGTTCAGCCGCGGACGCGTCATCCACGACGACGGCAACGGATGAACCGGGAACCAGCATTTGCGCTAGTCGATGAAGTCTCGGGTCGTCACTGGACTCATCTGAGGGGTCGCTCGCCGTATCGATGCGGCAACCATCCCAGCTAACAACGACGAATTGACCGTCACCGAACCAGGCGTTGAAATCGTCAAGTGCCGCCGTTTCCTCCAGGTTGGCGGGTAGCCAATCAGAGAGTCGGTTCGAATTGGTACCCACCGCCCGCGCCGCCCAGTAAACAAGGAGTGGGGTGGCGAGAAGGAATACGACGAGCACTTTTAGTGACGATCGCTCAAAGAACCCACTAGAAACATGGCTAGCTTGCTGCGCCGTTTCAGGAGCCGGGTCGCGTCGTCGAGTGTTTGGATTCCCAGCTTCCCGTTTCATGCGACTTCCCAGACAAAGCGACCGAGATCTCCTTCACCCGCGACCGGTAATTTTTTGGGAGCGATGTGATTCAGCTTCCAGTCTAATTTTCTCAGCAATCCCATCCCGGCAACCCACTGGGCCGTCGCTTGCCGCAACTGCTTAACGCACGAATCATCCTCACGCTGTATCTCGTTGAGGACGTCCATTGCGCCATTGGGACGGCCCCCATAAAAGAGGGCAATCGCGAAATTGATCTTGATGTGATCGGCGACTTCGGGACGGGTCACTTGCGTGCCACTGTTGAGCACACTCGTCCGCAAGATATTGAACGCAGCTTCAAATTGATGCAGCCGGATCATGCAAACGGCGCGGCAGTTTCGGATCTCAGCGTCTTGGCTGTCAGCAGGCAGCAATTCGAGAGCTCGCTGGTATTGGCCCTTGATGGCAACCTCTCGGACCCGCTGAAGTTTGGGGTCCAGCGGCCTCACGACATCCGCCGGAGCGGCGGGGTTGGCAACGACAATGGGGGCAGGAAACGGCTGGGGAGCTTTGGCAGTCATGGCCATAGTTTTCGGTCTCTTGGTGGAATAATCGGATGAAGAATTGGGCAGATTTGCAACGTCCACTTGAAGATCAACCGATAACGCATCGACCCAAAATGGGCACGAAAGTGCAGGCGTGATCGATTTGAAGCGGACGTGCGTCAAACAGAAAATTGACGCGAAAGAAGGGGCCCTATCAGAGCCGCAGCAGGATGCCCAAAGCCAAGAGAGACGGCTTGCTCACGCCAGAACCGAGTACCCGCGTTGTCACTGCGAAGTGAGACGCTCGCCGGATCAACGGATCGCAGAAATTACTGAGTCCGCCAAAGTCGATCCGCGGAGTCACACTCAGCAGTCGCGTCGAAGACTCGTCAATTGAGGTGTCCGAGTACGGCAGCGAAGCGGGAACCGCCGCTGAAACGCAGTCGAGCTCGGTCGCCCGGTGATCCGGCCGCAGCGATGGGGCCAGCGGTACCGCAAACGTCAAAGCGATCCAGCAAACGCACAGCAGTGCGGCGATGGAATGCTTTTCGCGATAGCGGACGAACCGGAACATGAATGCGATGGCTGGTGGGTTAAAGCGGATGACGCAAACTCAAGCTATTGTTGCCTATTATCAGCTCGTTGTGGATCTCGACAAGAGTGGATCTCTCAAAATTCTTGCCTGAATGATCCGGCGGCGCCATGCTACGAAGACGGGAACAGGCTACTTTGAACTAGGAAGGCAATCACTCCAGCGACGTAGCCGACGAAGGCCCAGGGCGCCACTCGCTTGAGGTACCACACGAAATCGATGTGCTCCAGCCCCATCACGGCAACGCCGGCGGCGGAGCCAATGATCAGGCAGCTGCCGCCAGTGCCAGCACAATACGCCAGCAGCATCCAGAATCGATCGTTCTCAGGCATCTGGTACATCTCAATCCCTGCGGCAACCAGCGGCACGTTATCCACCACGGCGCTGACAAGGCCGATGATCACGGCCACCGCATCGCGATTGGGCACGACTCGATCCAGCCACCTGGCCAAATCCCCGAGCAATCCGGTGGCACTGAGCGAGCCAACCGCGAGCAAAATGCCCAGGAAAAACAGCACACTCGACATGTCGACTCGTTTGAGCACCGCCAATACACCGGTGCTGGAACGGGTGTCATCGTCCATCGTTCGGCCAATGATTTCTGCGGCAATCCACATCACGCTGAGCGATAAAATCATGCCCATGAACGGTGGCAAGTGGGTCCACGTCTTGAAGATCGGAACGCTGAGCAAGCCGGCCAAGCCGAGCGCCAGAACGAGCCCCTGCTGCCACGGTTTCACACCCGCACCCTGAGCGGCTGGGAGTTGGCCGGACGCCGTCAGTGGGCCACGCATGCGAAACGATAGACCGATGAGGGGGACCAGCAAACACAATACGCTGGGGATGAATAACTCCCGCATCACTTCAAAGGTTCCGATGCGATGCTTGATCCACAGCATCGTCGTGGTGACGTCGCCGATGACCGTCCATGCACCACCGGCATTAGCGGCAATCACGACTAATCCGGCCAGCATCAGTCGTTCCTGTTTATCGGGCACGATTTTTCGCAGCAACGAAACCATCACGATCGACGTGGTTAGATTGTCGAGCACGGCGGAGAGGAAAAATGTGAGCCAGCCGACGATCCACAGCAATTGCACCTTGCTGCGAGGGTTGATCACCCGCGTGATCAAGCGGAATCCTTCGTGAGCATCGATGACTTCGACGATCGTCATTGCTCCCATCAGGAAAAACAAAATTCCAGCGATTTCCCCGGTCAACTTGAGCAGTTGTTCATCGACGAGAAAATGGTGGGGAAGATCCGTGACGCCTGCCTCGATCGCGGCTTCGCGAAACGCATCCGTGATCAATTCCGGCCGCACCATATTGCTGGAGTCCACGGCGTAGAGCGTCCAGCAGAGGACGCCGATCAGCATTGCCGAGGCGGCTTTGTTGATGTGCAGTCGATGCTCAAGGGCGATCGCCAAATATCCAGCGACGAAAACAACAAGAATGACGGTCAGCATGGGGTTCAACTGCGGCGAGTGTTGCATGCACCACCGACTCGATTCGCATCGAGATTGAGAGTGGTGCCAAGTCGCGCAATCCTAAATCGGCCGAAACCGTTGTCCAGTCGGCTGCAAAACTTTGCACGGCTGCGTTGAAACATCCGTTAGGATCGTTGACCCAGATCGATCGCCATGTTGATGGCCGCGATCATGCTGTTGTGGTTGGCAATGCCTTTCCAGGCAATATCGAGCGCCGTGCCATGATCGACACTGGTGCGAACGATCGGCAAACCGAGGGTGACGTTCACGGCTTCGTCAAATGCGAGTGCCTTGAGTGGGATGAGTCCTTGGTCGTGATACATGCACACGTAGACGTCTGTCCGCGCCCTCATCGCTGGCGTGAACGCGGTGTCGGGGGGGACAGGACCGGTGATGACGATGCCACTTCGCCGAGCCGCTTCAATCGCGGGTAGAATGATATCGCGTTCTTCTCCGTGGCTGAAAAGTCCATTCTCACCCGCGTGGGGATTCAACCCACACACGGTGACTCGCACGTCGTGGTGGTGGTGAGCGAACGCCTGGGCGGCGAGCGTGATCGTTGCGGTGATGTCGCGTGACGTGAGCGACCGGGCGACATCCGCGAGAGGGATATGGATCGTCACGAGGGCGCACGAGATTTCGGGTGCGGATAGCATCATGCGAAACTCCGTCGTCCCCGTCCGCTCGGCGAGCAATTCGGTGTGTCCGGGAAACGGAATTCCGGCGGCGTGCCAAGCTTCCTTTTGAATCGGCCCGGTGACCAATGCATCCACTCGACGGGTCATCGCCGCATCAATCGCCCACAGCACGGCTTCGTAGGATGCTCGTCCAGTTGAGTCGCTGAACTTTCCGGGGATCACTTCCGCCGTCGATAAATCACCGACATCGATCCAGTCGTTCGCGTGCTGGGACGCGAATTGTGACAAATGCAGATCACCTTCGTCCCGTCGCGGAAGTTGCCGTGCGACCCGCAGGATGACTTCGATCGGACCGACCAAAATCGGTCGGCAGCGCTGGCGGATACGTGGGTCCGCGGCACTGCGCAGGGCAATCTCAGGGCCAATTCCGGCCGGTTCGCCGACCGTGATCGCGATCTTGGGCAACCGCTCAGGCTCAATCGATTCAAAATCGGGTTTGCTTTTTGTCGCCACTTCTTCGACCATTGCCTTGGAACGCTGTGTTTTCGTCTTCGTCTTCGTCTTCGTCATCGTTGCCGTTTGCTCAATGGCAACCCCAGGTTACCCGCATGATCCCTTACAAACACCTTGGACGCGAGATGGTCGATCGACGGTTCGTCCTGCTGGCTTGTTGGCTGATGGTCTCAACTTTTGCCCGGGCGCAAACGATTGAGTCCGGTGAAGCGAACGTCGAGTTTACCGCCGGTAATGTCATCGTCGTTTGTCCGCCACTGTTTCGAGCCGCCCTCGAGCCTTGGATTCGCCAACGCCAAGGCGAGCGACTTCAAATTCGAGTGATCGATAGCGCACCCACGGCGGTGGATTTGCAAGCTTCGATTCGTCGTCATGCGGCGTCCGACAACAACTACGTCGTGCTCGTCGGCGATGCACCGTCCGTCGGCAAAGTGTGCGATGTTCAGCGGCAAATTCCGACGTTCTATGCGGCGAGCCCGATTGCGGCCCAGTGGGGCTCGACACCGACGGCCGCGAGTGACTTAGCACTCGGTGACCTTGATGGCGACGGTCAAGCCGACGCCGCCGTCGGCCGATTCCCGGTCGTCCAGCCCGAACAGTTGTCGGGATTAGTGAAGCGCATTTTGGACTACGAGCACAGCAGCAACTTCGGCCCGTGGCGCGGTCAGGTGCAACTCACCGGTGGCATCGGTGGCTTTGGGATGTTTGTCGATGCCGCGATCGAATCCGTGACGCGAACACTCGTGACGAGTTCTTTGCCCACCGAAATTAAAACGACGGTGGCGTACGCCAGCCCCGGTCATCTCTTCTATCCCAAGTCGCAATCATTCACCGATGAAGTGCTCGCCCGCTATCAACGCGGCTCGCGGTTCTGGGTCTACGCCGGACACGGGTGGATCGATTCGCTCGATCGTGTCCCCCAGACTCGCGAAGGAGTCCCGGTGTTGGATGGTGAGAGTGTCGGTCGGATGCGAATCGATGCCGGCGTCGCCCCGATCGGTTTGCTGCTCGCCTGCTACACCGGCGCCTTCGATGCGCCCCAGCAATCGCTCGCCGAGCGAATGCTATTGACTCCGGCCGGACCCGTCGCCGTGTTCGCGGGATCGCGGATGACGATGCCGTATGGCAACACCGTGACCGCGGTGGGTTTGATCGACGGCGTGTATCGCGATCAATGTCATCGACTCGGTGATGCCTGGCTCGCGACCTTGCGGATGCTTGATCAACCGGACTCCGGCGAGAAGACACAAACCCGCATCTTGATCGACTCGCTCGCGGGCATGATTAGTCCGGCCGGAACGGTGCTGGCCGATGAACGACGCGAGCACGCAGCGATCTACAACTTACTCGGTGACCCGACACTCAATCTTCATCATCCTCAAACCATCACGATCGCGGTACCGACGGGTAGCTCGCCGAGCGATCCCGTTTTGATTGAGGTGCAAAGCCCGATCGACGGTGAGCTTTACCTCAGCTTGGATCGTCCGCTCGGCGGTGTGACGGAGGGAGATCCGAATGATACCACCATCGCCTCCGTCGAAACCCAAGTGACGGCGAACGAGACGCACCAACATCGAGTCTTGCTTCCGGCGGGTTTCCAAGGCCCGCTCATCATTCGCGCTTTGGTGCGAGGCACCGGCACCTGGGCGACCGCGGCCACTCGAACCTTGATCCGCTAACCACCGCGCAAGCGTGTTCGGGTTCGGGCCGACTTGGGTGTCAAGATCACGATTGCCGCGACGGCCGAAAGGCCACACAAACTGGCGATCGCGATGGGATAACCATATGCGACCTGCAACCGCCCCAGCAGCGAAGTGGACCAGGCTTCACACGCGTTGCTCGCTGCCATGAAGGCGGTGAATTGCGTCGCTGCCAAATGACGGCTCGTCAAGTTCATCAGCCAATTGTAGAGCGATACGGTGAACCATCCGATCGTAAACGCGACGAGCGTGAGGATCACGAGCAAATGCATTCCCTGCCGGCCTCCGGTCGACCAATCACTGGCCGCCAGCGCGAGTATCGAAGCGATGTTCGCGGCCAACGCGATCGCGACGAATCGCAACGGTGAGAATCGTGACGCGACTTGGCCAGCGAATAGCGAACCCGCGATCATGCCGGCGATCACCAGCGTCGCTGTGAATTGACCCACTTGATATTCGTCGTAGCCGCGATCGATCAAGAACGGACCGAGGATGGCTTCGAGTGACTTGAACGCGGCCGGTGCTGTCAGCGCAAACAATAGTCCGATCCAAATTCCACCGCTGCGAATGGCTACCAGTAACTCGCGATACATCGCTCGCAGTCGAAATGAAAACGCAGATTCAGAACCCGTCCGCTCGAGCGAATCCCACTCGCGTTCTCGCGATTGAACCAATGCGACCGCGGAGACCAAGATGAGCCCGATCAGAATGCAGACCACAGCCTCGAATCCGAGCCAGTGTTCCATCACGAGCGATCCGCCCCCCATCACCGCGCGACCCGCGAGCACACCGCACTGCATCCAACCGTTGAGCGCACCACGCTCATCCGGTTGCGACTCGTGAATACACAACGCATCAATGGAGATGTCTTGAGTCGCGGCGGCGATCGCGTGCAGGATCAGCCAGGCCGCGACCATCGTGAATTGGGTTTGCAGATCGAGCCAAATCAGCGGCACGAGCGCCAACGCCATGATCGTTTGGCTCGCGAGAATCCAATGCTTGAATCCCCAGTGTCGACCGCGAAGTAGATCGACGAGCGGCGCCCACAGAAACTTCAGCGTCCAAGGCAGAATCAGGATCGCCATCAGCCAGGTGATACGATCCACCGGAACATCGAGCGCTCGCAATCGCGTCGGCAATCCCAGCCAGATGAAGCCGATCGGGGCTCCCTCGCTCAAGTACAACAGCCCGAACAGCAGATTGCGGCGGCCGGGTGTGGCGAGCAAATTCACGAGCATCAGCCGAAGAGAAAACGAATCGCGGCATCCGGTGAGCCATGCACCGCCCACCTTAACAGCTTTTCACGACTCGCGGCGGTGCGGCTGGGCGGGCGAGGGAATACAATGCACCCACGTTCGCAGCTCACCCCACCCATGCCTGGACCCAATGGGCGTCCATCATTCCCGCCTCGCACTCACCCACGATTCCCGCCATGACGCGATTGATGTTGCTCACTTTCCTGCTCTTGAACCTGATGCTCGCGATGACCGATGGTGCATCGGGTCGTGCGGATGATGCCCACGGGGACGACGATTCGAGCGACCTCGAAGCCGGGCACAGCACGCATGGCGAGGCGTTCAACGAGGGGCCTCGGCAAGCGGCCTACCGCATGGAAGGGATGGGTTCGACGAAGTTCGCATCCAGCGCCGTGGGTGACACCACCCAGACATTCATTGACCAGGGCGTCGCGCAGCTGCATGGTTTTTGGTACTTCGAGGCGGAGCGTTCCTTCCGCCAAGCGGCGATGCTCGAACCGGAACTGGCAATCGCTTATTGGGGTATGGCCATGGCCAATACCAACAACTCCGCACGCGCGATCGGTTTGGTCGACGAAGCGGAAAAGCATTTGGGCAAAGCGACTGATCGCGAGAAAGCCTACGTCAAGTCGTTCGCAAAGTACTTGCGCGCCGGTAAGACGATCGACGAGAATGAAAAACTCAGTTCGGACGATAAAAAATCGAAGCGACGCGAGCGAGAAGAGAACTACATCAAGGATCTAGAACGCATCATTGACAAGTCGCCCGAGGACGTCGATGCGCACGCGTTTCTTGCCCTCCAAATCTGGACCGCATCACGCAATAGCTTGCCCATCACTAGCCACTATGCCGTCGACGGATTACTCGACCGCGTTTTTAAGATGCGTCCCGATCACCCGGCGCATCACTATCGCATTCACCTCTGGGACAATCGACGACCCGAGAATGCTCTCGCGTCCGCAGCACAATGTGGTCCATCGCTGCCGGGGATCGCGCACATGTGGCACATGCCCGGGCACATCTACTCACGACTTCACCGCTATCGCGATGCCGCTTGGCAACAGGAAGCGTCGGCGCGGGTGGATCACGCACACATGATGCGAGACCGGGTGATGCCGGATCAAATCCACAACTTCGCGCACAATAATGAGTGGTTGACGCGAAATTTATTGTTCGTCGGGCAGGTGCACGAGGCGATCGCGCAAGCCGAAAACCTCATCTCATTGCCGCGTCACCCGAAGTACAACTCGCTCGCCAAGGGCGGTAGTTCGCGGTTCGGACGCGAGCGTCTCCTCGATGCCTGCACCCAATACGAAATGTGGGACGAACTCATCGCCGCCTGTGACGGATCGATGCTGCCGACCTCGGACGATTTTGATGATCGCGTCCGCCGTGATAGCTGGCTCATTGTGGCGCTGCGACTGAGCGGTAACGCTACCCGAGCGAGCGAACTGCTCCGCGCAATGCGACTTGAACGCAATGAGCTGCAGCGTGCCCTCATCACCGCCTCAGGGACGCAGCCGGAAGTCGGCGATGACAAGAGTGATGACAAGAAAGACGCAGGTGCGACGAGCGTCAAACTTGACACGAAAAAGACGCAAGCGCAAATCAAGCGACTCGGCGAAGCGATCTCGCTCGGTGTTTGCGCCGCGGCGGTGCGAAAGAAGGACGCCGCTTTGCTCGAAAAACACTTGCCGCTTGCTGGCAAAGTCGATGGCGTGCTCAAGGCTCATTGGTTGAGCCACTGTGGCAAGGATAAACCCGCGTTGGAATCCATTCGCAAGTTCGTCAAGGACTCACCCGGGCAAGTACGACCGCAAGCCATGTTGGTCGAGTTGCTTTGGAAGACCGACGATCGGGAAGCGGCAACGGTCGAATTCGAAAAACTGCGCACGCTCGCGGCAGTCGCTGATCTGGATGCGCCGATCTTCGAGCGACTCTGCGGGATCGCCACCGAACTCAAACTTGCCAAGGATTGGCGAGCACCGGCGACTGTAAACGAGGATCTCGGGCCGCGACCGCCGCTCGATTCGCTCGGCCCCAAGCACTGGACTCCTTATCAAATGCCGGAGTGGAAAGTTTTAACGGCGGGTAACCGCGAGGTGTCGTCCAAGTCGGTGGCGGGCCAGCCGCGGATTGTGATCTTCTATCTCGGGTTCGGTTGTCTGCACTGCATTGAACAGCTTGCGGAGTTCTCGCCTCGCCTGGAGGAATTCAAGCGGGCGGGGATCGACGTGATGGCGATTAGCACCGAGACGGCGGAGGATTTGCGCACGGGGATCGAGAACTTCGATCAATCGGTGGCGATACCGCTGCACAGTGATTCGGAGTTGCTGGCATTCAAGTCATTTCGCTGCCTCGATGATTTCGAGAAGACGCCACTTCACGGTACATTCCTGGTGGATGCCGAGGGCCGGGTGCGTTGGCAGGATATTGGGCACGAGCCGTTCATGGATGTCGAGTTTCTCCTTGCTGAATCCCAGCGGTTGCTAAGGCTCCCCATGGCCGCGAGCGGGGTCGGTCCACTGGCACGGAGCCGTTAAATCGTGTTTAATGGTGGGTGCGGTTGAAGTGACAAACCGCCTGATATTTCAATGTGATCCTGAAGGAGACGCCCTTGTCGACCGGTGAGCCAGATCCCGTGCCCGTGCCCGAAAAAGTTACAATCGTCGCTCCCGAGGCGGACGAGGATGGTTTCGTAACGATTTGGAACGTCGCCTCGGCGTCGTGCGACGACGACTTGTCGGCCACCCGCGAGTTGGCTGCGAAGTTGCTGCTGTTTCTCTGCAAAAAGAAATGCGACTTCGTCGTGACCAGCTCGACGAACGCCGAGTACCTCGATAGCTGGTTCGAGCGTGACTCAAAGCTGCTTTACGACTGGAAACCAGGCAGTGAGATGGTGGATGTCGTTTCCCAGCACGCGGAGGTGCCGGCTGCAGGATTGATCCTGTTCTTGAAGAACAACAAATTTGATCCGACGACCAATTACACCGCGACCCGCGCCGTCCGCGTGGATTGGTTCCGGGAAATGTGGTGCGTGGGTTAGTCCGGGGTTGTCCAGTAATCTTTGACCGGATTTCGACTCTTCCGCCGCTGTTAGCGGCGGCCCAGCTCATGCCGGGTGCATTGCTTTGAAACGACTGATCCTCGTTCCGACCGATTTCGAACGCTCAAAAATGGTCTCGGCCCTGCACTCGCTCGGCGATCTGCCAAGCGTTGCCATGCACGTCTGCGGCTTCGGTCCGATAACAGCCTGTGCGCGAGCGGCCCGGCTCATTGCCGAGCACCGGCCAGAGCACGTGCTTCTCATCGGCATCGCCGGATCGCTCAGCGATCGTGTCGCGATTGGCCGAGCTTATACGTTTGCGTCCGTGACGTGCGAGGGGATCGGCGTCGGCTGGGGTGAGCAATATCGAAGCGCCGAGTCACTCGGTTGGCCGCAACTGGACGCGAAAGACCCTCACGTCCCAGTCATTGCGGATCGCATTGACGGACTCGTGGGCGATGCTGCCCAGCACTTGCTCAGCGTTTGTGCGGCTTGTGCGGACACGGCGGCGGCGAGCCTACGGCGGGAGCGTCATCCCGATGCGGACGCTGAGGACATGGAAGGTTTCGGGGTCGCGGTGAGCTGTCAGCTCGCGGCGGTACCGCTCACGATTATTCGCGGTATCTCGAACCGGGCGGGCAACCGCGACCATGCCCAGTGGCGGGTTGACGAGGCATTGGCGAGTGTGGCGCAGCTCTTGGTGTCGACCCTGCGTCATCCGACCTCGGCCCAATCCGCTCGCTGGACTGTTTGACACGACCGGCAGCGCACGTTGCCACCGAGCGACGTCACCTCAATGCTGATTCGTTTCTTGCAGCCACCGCAAGCGATCCGCAACTGGTGCGGTTTGGCGACAAGCTCATCGAGTTGGCACGACGACAACTCGGGGACCCGAATGTCAGCGGCGGTCAGCGTCGTTAGCAGTGATTCCGAAAGCTGCGTCACATTCGCGACACGATCCGCTAGACCGCGGACACTCTCTTCGAACGCGTTGCGGACGAGTCGCCCATTGCCGAAGTGACGATCGCGTGACTCGTGCAAGTGATGCATCCCGACGAGTAAACGGTACCTCGCATCGGCGGGCAACTCATATTGATTGTCGCGGCACATGCCCTCAAAGATACGTCCCATGTCTTGGGGCAAGTAATCGGGGAATTCGATCTTGGTGTTGATGCGTGACGACAGTCCCGGATTGCTACGAATCATCGCCGCCATCTCGTCGGAGTACCCGGCAAGGATGACGACCATTTCACCGCGATTGTCTTCCATGCGTTTGAGCAGCGTTTGGATCGCTTCGCGCCCGTAGGCATCATCGCCGCTGGAATCGACGAGGCTATAAGCTTCATCAATGAACAGGATGCCGCCGAGTGCGGAGTCGCAAATCGCGTTCGTCTTCACAGCGGTTTGGCCCGCGTACTCGGCCACGAGCCCGCTGCGATCCGTTTCGACGACGTGACCGGTGGCGAGGGTTCCCATCGCGCCAAGAATCTGGCCGACGATCCGCGCGACCGTCGTTTTGCCGGTGCCGGGGTTACCGACAAAGGCCATGTGCAAGCTCAGCGGCATCGTGCTCAGCCCAGCGGCGCGGCGTTGGTCTTGCAGTTTCAGAAAGTTGGCATAGGACCGAATGCGTTCCTTCACGCCATCGAGTCCGATCAGCTGTTCAAGTTGTGCGAGAGCGGATGCCAATCGCTTCGCTCGCTCGGCCGCTTCGAGTGCGGCGTCATCGATCAATTCGTAGTCGTCCGCGACGTCGCCCGATCCGGTCCGCCTGGCTTGTCGTTGTGCCGCTGGGCCACGGTTGCTCGATGCGGTGATTGGTGACGTGGGATAGAGTGCTTCGTCGAGTTCAGCTTGCAATCGATGCAGTGCCTCGGCTTCCTCGGGCATCGATTGGCCATCGCACTTGACGACGAGGTTGGCCAATCGCATCACGACGGTTTGGATGTGCGAGCGAACATTGTGCAGCGGTTCGTAGCGGACGAAGGGGGCGAGCAATGCTGGCCAATGCAATCGATCCGCTTGCTCGAACAGACCCACGGCGGCTTCGCGCAGGTCCTCGGCCGAGAATTTTTCGTTCCACAAGTACTCGATCATTTCCGCCGCGACGCGTTTCTCGGCGCTGGTCCAGCGATTATCGGCGCGCACCATGGTGACGTAAACTTTCACGACGAGCCCCCGCTGCAAGTCCTCCATCAATTCGCCGAAGCGTTCCGGGCGACCGGCGAGCATCGTCGGGTGCTGCAGCGCCATCGTCTTCGCGGCTTCACGATAGAGATGCTCGCAATCTCGCAGAATCCGTCGCAGGAGTCCGACAACGCGGCTGGGATCGAGTGTCGTCATGGGCTGTGGCTAGTGGGTCGCGAGTATCTGGCACAATTCCAACGTCAATCCACTCAGTAGCGCCGAGGTGACATGATCTCCGGCACTCGCCCTGGTGTGTTCGAAGCATCGCCTCGTCGAAGGTTCCAATGCCAAGATCACTCCGGTTTCGTTACGTGGGTCGACGATCCAGTACT
>JBBSJZ010000083.1:0-15157 GCA_038256795.1 Pirellulales bacterium
AGCGATAGATAATGGACTCGGCGATCGGTGGTGGCCGCGAGCCGCTCACGGGTCGTCAACCAATGCTCGCTGACACGGTCGCGAACGGCCATCGCCATCGCTCGATAAAAGTAGCTTGGTCGGTTGTGTTGGTCGTGGTGACCGAGCGTGTAATAAAGGTGTCGACGTAGTTCGTCCGGTAGCGGTCCAAGAATTTGGTTCGCGAAGGGTGAGTCAACAGCTTTTTTCAATTCCAGCGTCTTCGTCATGGTTCATCTGGGGTAATCATTCTTTGATGGCAGGCCAAGAGGCGAACTGCATTGTTTCTGAATTTGGCGGTGGTGTCGACAATGATCTTTCAACAGCGGGATAAGTCCCGGCGGATGGCCGAGGGAGGGCCCAAAGTGCCGTTTAAAGCCCCCTGGGTCACCCAACCCGGACTTTTGGGACTTGCAATGATTGCATGAAACGGCAAATTTCTTCGTGCTGGCGACACACCCCTGCGACAGAAACGCTCGCGATTCCCGGTCACCTGGATTCCTATTGCTGCCATTTGGCGGTGTCGGTAACCCGCCGATTCGGGAGCCAAATTGCCCAAGAAACTCATCTTGCGCTGCCTCGCCCACTCCGGTTAGACTGCCGATTCTGGACAGCCTCGTTCTACTGAAGCGGCAAGGATGCGACCGTGACAACCGATGGATTTACGCGCGACCAGATAGAGCGAACCCAAGAGCTGCACACACGCCGACGGCGCGATGATCGATCGCGACGCCGACGTCTCTTCGGGCTCGTCGCGTCGGGACTTTTGCTGCTCACGGTGATCGGTGCCCCGAGCTTCTTGTGTTACTCACCGGTCGGCCGATCGCTCGTTTCCAAGGTCGCGGCCGGCTACGGCTGGGACGCCCGCGTCGCCGGAATTCGCATCGGCTGGATCACGCCGCTTCGCCTCGATGGGCTCGAGCTGCGCGGTACCGAGGCGGGAACCGAAATCTCGATCCAGCAACTGCAGACCGATTTGACGATCGCCAGAGCGATGCGGTCCTCGCTGACGGAACTCGGCGAAATCACCGTGCGCGGACTCGTGATGGCGGTCCGAATTTCCGAAGGTCATTCGAGTCTTGAAGACGACTTGGCTCCGATGATGTCCGGCCCCTCGTCCGGCGCCACCTATACCGCCAATGTTCACCTTCAAGACATCGGGTTGATCGCCACCGACGATGTGACGGGACTGGCTTGGAAACTATCTCAGTCCAACGCGGACTTGGAAATGAAATCCGATGGACTCGCGGCACAATTCGCTGGCGTGCTCACCGAACCCGGTGGTAGTGGCGGATCGTTGCAAGGCAGTGCAGCGTGGAGCCCGGCGCCTCAAGAGAATCAAGCGGGTTGGCAACTGCGATTGCAATGCGAGTCGCTGCCGATCTCCGCAGTCTCGCTCGCACGCCGACGACTCGGCCCGGCCGGAGCATCGATCCCCGAGAAGATTACCGGCGACAGTGCGGGTCGGCTATCGATTGACGGGTTCGCCGACGGACGCATGTTGGTCGCTCCGGAGCGACTCGAGATTCGCAACCTCACCGCGGCTGATCCGTCGTTCGGCGACAAGATTTGGTCGAATCGCATCGCGACACTCGATGGCGTCCTCGTGGTGGAAACCAATCGTATCGTGGGCAAACAATTCCGGCTCGGCACCGACTTCGCATCGGCGTCGATGGACGGCGCCGTTTCGACGGCATTGACATTTGCGGGATCGAGCGACAATCCGGTGCTGTGGCTCGACGCGCTCAACGGAGTCGCGAGTGCCGAGGTGGATCTTTCACTGCTGGACCGCTCGCTTCCGGGGATGTTGCCACTACGGGAAGGGACCGAACTCGTGTCGGGCATCGTGAATGCGAGGATTGAGACGCTTCCTAATTCGGGCGGTGCTCGACGCAGTCAATTGACGCTCACCAGCCAACCGATCCGAGCTCGCACCTTGGGGCAAAACACGATCATCGAACCCATCGAGTGCTTGGCAACGGTGAGCAATGACGGCGGTCACGTGACGGCGGAAAAGTTCCAGTGGAAAAGCACGTTTGCGTCGGCGACCGGTAGGGGCGATCTGCAAAGCGGCAGCGCGGATTTAGAGATCGACTTTGGCCGCATCGCTAACACCTTGCAACCGATCATCGAGCTCGCCGAAAATAACTTGGCCGGTACCGCCCGCGGCAACATTCGCTGGAACGCCAGTGCCGACGACGTTTGGAAGCTGGACGGTAGCGGACAAGCCGACAACGTGCGAATGGTGCTCCCGAGCGGTCAAAGTTTCAGCCGCCCTTCGCTCCGATGTGACGTATCCGCGATCGGACATTGGGACGGCAAACGACTTGCCGAGTTGAGCAAAGCCGACGTCACACTCAGCAGCACGGGCGTTAACCTTCAAGCCGAACTAGTCGCCCCGGTGCGGACGCCCTCGACCGACACGCTGATGCCACTGCAAATCCGCGGCACGGGTCGCGTCGAGGCGCTCGCGGAAATGCTCGGGCCATGGATGCCGACCGACCTGCATGACTGCGAAGGCGGATTCAACTTGCTCGCCACTTGTGACGCGTCCGCCGCGAGTGGACGGATCACAAAACTCGATTTGAAACTGCTCGATCCACGCGCCGGATACCAAGATCGCTATTTCTCGCAGCCAGATTTGCAGATCGCTTTTGATGGATCCTACGCCTGGCCCTCGGGCGACTTTGTCTCGCGGTCTTGCACCATCCAGGGAAACGCTTTAACGGCTGCCGTGAAAGGCGGATCGACTGCCGCAGGCATGGACCTCGAGCTCGCTTGGAATGCGAAACTCGAACGATTGATGGGCAGCGTCCGCAAGCGGATTGCCGCACGCGACGAAGTCTCCCTGCACCAGGTCGGTTTCAACAGCAGCGCCTCCACGAGCGTCGCCAGCGATTGGACGATGAGCGGCGACATCAATGGCAACTTGTCGATCAAGAGCCAAGGCGAATGGATCGAGGCGATCTGCAAAACGACGGGGAAAAATGTCGTCGTGATCCAACCCCTAAGCGGTGCTGCCAATGTTAAAACCAGCGGCCCTTCGGCCCCCCTGTGGACCGAACCCAACGTGCGGTTGAGCGGTAATGTTCGTTACAACTCGAACACCGGCGAGATCCTCGCAAGCGATCTGCAACTCGCGAGCGATTGGTTCGCCGCAACGCTCAGCGGTAAAGTGCTGAGCACCAGCGAGCTCACAAGCGTTGAGCTTCGGGGGCCCGGAAAATTCAACATGCCCGAAGTCGCCAAGCTCGTTTCGACACTCGCTGGCACCCCCGTCCTCGCGACGGGATTGCACGAGACACCACTGGAAATCGTTTATCAACAATCGGGCACCCAAGCCGCGACCATGAACGTCACCGCGAGTCTCGGTTGGGAATCCGCACGGATGGCCGGTATCGATCTCGGGCCGACGTCCATCCCCGTTCGGATCAACGAGACGACCTTGTTCATCACGCCATCGAGCGTGCCCGTGGCGCAGGGGAAAATCAATCTCGCGGGCGAAGTCTACTACAGCCCCGGTCCGATTTGGATTCGGGCGACCCCCGGCAAGTTCGCGGAATCGATCCGATTGACGCGTGAGATGAACGAGCGCTGGCTTAAGTACCTCGCACCGTTGGCGGCGGATGCCGCGCAAATCGATGGCGTCATCGGCGTCACACTCGACGAAGCCACGATCTTTCTCGACGCGCCGGAAAAGAATCGCGTGGTCGGGCGACTGGATATCGAAGGCATCGATATGACCGCTGGACCCCTCACCAACCAAATCATCAGCAGCATCGAACAGCTCAAGGCGATTGCCAAAGCGACCACACCGGCGGCGCCAGTGGAAGCCAATAAGATACTCGTCACGATGCCTGCCCAGCCCGTCGAGTTTTCGATGCAAAACGGTGTCGTCACTCACCAGCGAATGTTCTTCCAAATCGACCGTGCCCAAATCGTCACGAGTGGTAGTGTGGGAATGGACTCGAGTCTGCGAATGATGGCCCAACTACCCCTGGACGATCGTTGGTTGGGCAGCGACCTGAAGGGGCTGAAGGGTCAATCGGTTAGCTTGCCGATCGACGGCACGCTTTCACGACCCCGATTGGATCCCGCCGGCATTCGGCAGGTCGTCACCCAGCTCGGCACCGCCGCCGCCAAGGGCGCCGCCGAAAACTTTCTGCAGCAGAATCTCAACAAGGGATTGGATAAGATCTTCGGGAACTAACCGAAACCCAAGAGCCCCTTCGATGTCCGAGATTCTCGCCTCGACGTTTGTACTCGCCGTCGAAAACCTCGAAACCTCACGCGAGTTCTACGTCGAGAAACTCGGCTTCACCGAAGACATGCGGGTCGACGGATGGTCCTTTCTCAGTCGCGGTGGCTGCAAACTACGCCTCGGTGATTGCCCTGGCATCGCTCCGATGTCGCGATGCCAGGACCACTCCTGGTTCGCTTACTTGCACGTCGCCGATGCTCGCTCACTTCACGCCGAGATGAGAGCGAACGGCGTGCAAATCTGGCACGCGATCGACGACAAGCCTTGGCACATGCGCGAGTTCGCGATCGTCACGCCCGACGGCCACCGCATCGTTTTCGGAGAATCCCTCGCCCGCTCTGTGATGGCCTCACAGGATGCGTAGCCGCACTGTGACGCTATCGAGCTGTCAACCGAGTGGTGCTGCCCGATGACGTTTCAAAGCAGGCGTGCGCCGCGGCTAATTGCGGCGATCGACCATGAATGTTCCGTTGTCGGCAACGTCGAACATGGGGCGAGAATAGCGGCCACTCCCGGTCGGGCCGCCGGGTCGAAAGACGAGCCCTAGTGAGACGTTCCAGCTCTCTTGTTCAAACTTCGGTTCGGCATTGCCCCCGCTCGGAATCAAGTAAGTGGCCCCGGCTTGCACCAACAATCTGCGACGTACCGGCAAACTCATCGTGGTGCCGATCACCGTGTCGCTGTGGTTCGTGCCACCCAGAAAAACGTCCCAATGACCGCTGTTTTGCAGCTGTTGGCGATAGAACGCTCGGTACTGGTCGGTCGGCTCCAACGCGACTTGCGAGGAGAACGTCGTACCGGCCGAGGTGCGAGTGACCGTGGTCGAGGTGTCGTCGGAGACGCCGGTGATGAATTGAAAACCGAACTCATGGGCCGCCGCAGCTTTCCAGCTCAATTCACCGCGGAGCTGGACGAGGTTGCCGCTGAAGTACCAATCGTCATTCAAGTAGTCGACAACCATGCCGTATTGCAACCCGTAGTCGACGCGTCGGAACAAACCGCCGGTCAGAAAAATTTGGTGCCGCGTTTGGTCCGTAAACTCGCTGCCAGCGAGATTGCTCTGGGTCGCCCGCAAACCGAACTGGCCCGCCATGTCCCAGCCGAACAACCGTCGCAGCGATCGACCTTCATTGAAGCCTTGGTAGAACCCAAAACTACCGCTATCACCCCGCGTGTTGGCCGCGGTCGGAGCCGAGTTCATCGGCCCCCGGTAGCCTTGAGCTCCGGCGAAGAAATCAAAGCGGGACCAAACCGGTCTCAGGATCGGCAAAAATATCGGCAAGGAGTCAAACTCGTGACTGCACGAGTCACAGCTGCCGCATCCACCACAATCACCGCCACCACCAACGATACCGCCGCCGTTTCCGTCGAAACCGCAGCCGGGCTCGAAACCCATGATTTCTTCGGCGCCGCAGCCCTCTTCCCTCACGCAGGTTTCACAGCCGCAAACGGGGCCGCAACCGCCGCTGTAGTCCTCAAAAAACCCGACCTGCTGGACCGGCTGGAGAGGATTGGCGGTGCTCTGGCGCAGCGGGTTTTGTCCAACGGCGTCGGAGGATGTTGCCACGGCGACGAGTAACGCGCCGAACGCGAGTGGGCGGCGAAGAAGGGTGACTCTGGGCATGGTCCGACCGTGCGAAGGGAGAGGAGCTTTCGTGCGCGGCGCGATGGCCCACACCGCGTGCGCCGGATCGCCCCACTTCTCCATCGGTTCGACCCACCCGCCGTCTTCAGGAAAGTTGACGCAATCGCTACAGACGACCGCCGAGTTCGCTGGCCGGCACTGTTTCCAGTTTCATGGGGATCAATGACCTCAAGAACGCCACCCCAGGGGTGGGGCTGGCGTAGCGGCGGGTTCGCTATGCATCCCATTCGACTATAATGCGTGGCGTTTCCTTCGCTCCCCTAATTTTTCCAATCAATATTCGGCTGATGAAGACTTCCGAAGCCAGCGACGATCGGACGGAAGCGATCACGCGATCGACGGGGCGTGTCCCGGAACTGGATGGAGAGTTTCAGGTCACCGAAATTGGGTCAATTTTCGGTCCCTATGAATTGCAGGAGTTGATCGGCGAGGGCGGTATGGGCGTGGTCTATCGCGCGACCCAGGTCACCCCGCTGCGACGCGAAGTCGCCATCAAGTTGATCAAACCTGGACTCGACACGCGTCAAATCATTCAGCGTTTTGAGGCCGAACGCCAAGCGCTGGCGATGATGGACCACCCCAACATCGCGCACGTTCTCGACGCCGGCAGCACGGCTGCGGGACGCCCCTACTTCGTGATGGAACTTGTCGATGGTCAACCGATCACGACGTTTTGTGACCAGCACTCGCTGTCGTTGACCGAGCGATTGAATTTGTTTTGCGAGTTATGCGAAGCGGTCCAGCACGCGCACCAGAAGGGAATCATTCATCGTGACTTGAAGCCATCCAACGTGATGATCGTGGTTCGCGATCGCAAGCCGCTCGTGCGCGTGATCGATTTCGGTTTGGCCAAGGCGCTGGAGCAAAAGTTGACCGACCAGACGTTTTGGACAAACTACCAGAACATCATCGGTACGCCGCTGTACATGTCGCCGGAACAGGCGGAGCCGTTGGGGTTATCCGTCGATACTCGTAGCGATGTGTACTCACTCGGCGTGATGCTTTACGAATTGCTGGTGGGGCGAACTCCCTTCGATGCCGATCAGATGCGACGGGCCACGAGCGAGACCGTTCGTGCGATCCTTCGCGATCGTGAACCACGTCGCCCCAGCCAGCGGTTCACAAGTCTCAGTCTCGATCCGGACGGCGCGACGATCCAAGAAGACATTGCGAAGCAACGGCGGCTCGACCCACGTGGATTGCTCGCGATGGTGCGTGGCGACGTCGATTGGATCGTGATGAAGGCACTCGATCGAGATCGCGACCGTCGTTATGACTCGCCGCGGGCACTGCGCGACGACATCAATCGGTTTTTGCGTCATGATCCGGTACTGGCAAGTCCGCCGAGCCATCTCTATCGGACTCGGCGGTTCTTGAGAAAGTACCGAGTGCCGATCCTCGGCGCGACGCTCGTCGCTAGCCTGCTATTGCTGGCGACATTCGTGTCGGTGTTGTTCGCGCGCGAAGCCATTCGGCTCCGCGCGGTTGCCGAAGTTCGAACTCGAGCGAGCCTCGAGATCGCGTATTCGTCCGATATGCGGTTGGCCTCGTTCGCGATGGAACGAGGTGACAGTGACCAAGTGGTCGATCTGCTCAAACAGTGGGCTCCGTCCGCGTCGCAGAATGACGAAGCCTTGGCGGATTTGAGGGGCATCGAGTGGCACTTGCTGTGGCAGATGGCGATGCCATCCTGCGAACTTTTCCCCAACAACGTGAGTTGTGGTTACTGCATCCGCATGTCGCCGGATGCGTCGACTCTCGCCGTCTGTGGCACGCAAGGTGACATTGTCTTTTTTGATCCCGAATCACATCAAGTGCTGCAGCGAATCGTCACGGGCCAGGGTGAGTTGAATGGCATTGCGTTCTCTCCCGACGGCCGTCGAATCGCCTCGGCGGGTGATGACGGAAATATCAAAATTTGGGATTTGGCAACGTCGGAATTGCGGCTCACCGTCGCCGCACAACAGAGGCATGCTTTCCAAGTCGAATTCACGCTTGACGGCGAGCGATTCATTTCCGCGGGTGAAGACACCTCCTTTCACCTTTGGGATGCCTCGAGCGGGGATCGCATCGGTGTCTTTGAAGGTCATTCCAAGTCTGTCCAAGCGATCGCAATGTCGCCGTGTGGACGCTACGTGGCAAGTGTGAGTGACGACCGTACCGCTCGCGTCTGGGACGTGGAAACGCAAAATGAGCTGGGGCCCGCGTTAACCTTGTCGGGCATCGGATCCGCCGTACGGTTCTCGCCCGATTCGAAATTGTTGGCATTCGCCGATCTCGACGGTCGAGCCAGTGTAATCGCCGTTGATCGATTGAAGGAGAGTGATGCCCCAATCTATGTCGCCGCGCACTCCGACGGAGTCCAATCGCTCGATTTTTCAGCCGACAATCAATGGTTGGTGACCGGCGATCGCGGCGGCGTCGTGAGATTGTGGAATCCGTCGCTTTCGTCCACGACATCGGGAATCGATGATTCGCCCGAACGATCGTGGAAGGCGCATCACCACCGTATTTACAGTTTGGTGAGTCATCCAACATCCGGTTCACTCTTCACCGTTTGCGCAGGCGGGAACATTCGCGAGTGGCGCGTGCCTGAGCCGTCATACGCCGGCCCAATTCGACTCGCGGAATCCTCCATTCACACGATCACGCTTCTGCCTGGCTCGGCCCAGGCCATTGGCGTCACTGGTTTGGGGCGAGTCGAATCCATTGACATCGATCAACGGACGACGCTCAAGCGAGTGCCAGTTCCCGAGGTGCAGTGGCGGAGCTGTGAAGCGATTTCGGACTCCGTGATTGTCCTCGCTTCGATCGAGAATAATCAAATTTGTCTTTACGACTTGAAACAGCAACGCGTTTTGGCACAGCAACGTTTCGCTGCCGAAATCCTCAACGAATGCGACTTATCCGTCTCGCCCAATGGCCAATGGATTGCCCTCTCGTGTCAAACCCAAGGCAAGCCTGGGTTGCTGCTCGATGCGAAAACGCTGGAACACGTCGCCGACATTCCGACGGATTACTCATACGGTCTCGAGTGGCGGCCCGGTTCGGACGAATTGGCCATCATCTCGCATCACCAAATTCATTGGTGGAATGCTCGAACGCAACGAATGATTCGCACCCTGGGTAGCGGTCGTTCGCCCTACAAGGCCCTCGCCTTTAGCCACGACGGCATGACGCTGGTGGCGGCGGCAAGCAATCGTGCCATCCACGCTTGGGACATGCAAACCTGCAAAGAATCGGTGATCGGCCGTAGTGCTCATAGCGATCCGAGTTCACTCGCGTTCTCTCCCGACGGCCAGACACTCTTTGCGGTGGATATGCGAGCCGGATCGATCCTCGCTTGGCGGACCTCTTCATGGCGTTTCATCGGCCCAACCCTCCGCATGCTGGTGTCACCCATGTACATCCAATTTACTCCCGATGGAAAGAAAATCGCGGTTGTCGCCAGACACGCATTGCTTCGTGACGAAAGCCCGAACCTGCAGCGGGATGTCTATTTTGTCGATCTGGCGGCTCCCACTGACCTCAGTCGCGATGACTCCCAAGTCTCCGACTCCATTCACTCCACCGGCGCGATCTTATCATCGCCAAGCCAGTCCCCTCCATAATATTCAGATTCCCGGCAACGCCTGGAACCTTTGCTCCGCAAAGTCCCGGTGCAATCCGGCAATCGCGGTTGCCCGTGTCTTGACATAACCGAGTCGACATTCGCAACCGACTTCGATTCGCCCGAGCTTGGGATATCCGAGTGCATCGGCGCCGTGGATCGTGGCCATCCGCAGCACCTCGGTGGGGTCGAGATCTTGCCGATGTGCGAGTAAGTATTGGACTTCGCCCCAGACTGAAAGATCCGGGTTGCTGGCCAATGAGTCCGTGCCGATCGCGACCCGAACACCGCCGCGAATCATCTCAGCCACGGGATGCTTGTCATAGCCGAAGAACGCATGCGTGCGAGGACAATACACCACCGATAGATGCGGATGCGCCGCGATCATGGCGATCTCCGCCGCCCGCAAGTCGTTGCCATGAATGAGCAAGGCGCGAGTGCTTCCGGATAAGGCTTCAATCAACCACTTAAACGGCATCGCGGCCCACGGGAACAAGCCTTCGCCAAGCACACCAAGTCGCTCCAGCGATTCTTGCAGCGGCCCGGTCGCATGTTCCAGTAACTCTCGCTCAGCGGGTGACTCGGCGACGTGCATCGCGAGCGAACAACGAGTCGCTTGCGAATGTTTCACGCAAGCAAGGATTGTCTCACGCGTCGTCGAGTATGGCGAATGAGGACTGAGTCCGCAGTCCGGATTCAGTGCCATGTGGGCGAGCGCCGCTTGCATCCGCTCGGTGCTGCGTGCAGCAGACAATCCCAGCACTTCGGCAAACCCGGCGAGCACGGGATCGCCATCTCGCGAGCGATCATCGACAAGGCCATCATCGTCCAGGCCAACGTTGTCCAGGCCAACGTTGTCCAGGCCAACGTTGCAAGGAGGAGTGGTGATCTCACCGATCAGGGAACTGCCCCACCTTCGTGATTGCTCGATGCCCGAGCGAACGGAGTCGTCTCGCGATGAAGATTGATGTCGCGATGCGATCACCAAGCCGATCCAATCTGCTAGAGAGACGCCGGGAGTTCCGATGGGCTCGTCCAAATGTGAGAACTCGAGATGCGTATGTGAGTTCACGAGTTGCGGCAGAATCGCGACGTCGCCAAGATCCATTTGGGATGCCGGGCACGAATGGTCACCCATGGCGATCACGTGGCGACCCTCAGTTTGCAACCATCCGTTGTGGATCGGCGGCGTCGAGACGGGGATGATCCAGCGAGCCCGATAGGTGCGAATTGATGCATTCATGACTGAGCCGAAATTACCGCAGTGTTGATGATGGATCTACGACAATCATTGCTTCAGCCACCAACGATACTTGCCGCGAGCAACGACTCAAACGATCAAGCCCAGGAACTGATCTTCGCTCATGATCCGAATCGAATGGCCTCGAGATCGCATTCGCTCGGCATTCGCTTCACTCGCGCCGCGCGCCGGGTCCGATTCGAGCGTCCCTTCCTCGGGATCGCCGACGACGAGTACGGTGGTTTCGCTGGTGAGGCTGGCTTGCGGTTGACCGCCCAGGCACCGCGCGAGTCCCTCCGCATCCGGACGACTGATCTTTCGCAATACTCCCGTGAACGAGATGCATTCTCCGGCGAGCGAACGAATGAACGAGGCACGTACCATCAGCCGCTGGACATCGACGACTTGGGCGATTGCATCACCCCGCGCGTACGGGGGCGAGAACTCTCGAGAGATATCCGCTTTGCGCGGTGTCGCATTGTAGCTGCGCGTCGTTGTTCGCCGCGCCCGCCGCAAACTCGTCGGCCCTTTCTTCCCAGCCGGTCCCACCGAGCCGCGTGAAATCGCCAGCGTCGATTCGAGTTCTTCGAGGCTGGTCACGCCTCGCTGGATCGCCGCCGCGATGAGGATTTTGGCACATGCGACGGAGTCTTCGAGTGCGTCGTGATGGCGGAATTCGATGCCGAGCCACTGGGCAAGCGGCTTGAGACCGTATCCGCTACGACCCGGCCACGTTTGCCGCGCGATCAAGCGCGTGCAGCCGTAAGAGAACTCCGGGTGCTCGATGCCGTGCGAGTCCATCGATCCGAGCAACACCCCGACATCAAAACTGGCGTTGTGGGCAATGATACAGTCGTACCGTCCCGAGCCCTCGGGTGATAAGTCAAGCGGTTGTAGAAACCGAGCCACGTCGGGCCAGTGCCCAGCGAACGTCGGCTCATGCTCAACCATCGCCGGGCTGATCCCGTGAATGCCGATGTTCGCGGGGCTGAAGTAAAACGGTTCCGGTCGAATCATCCACATCGCGGTATCGACGATCTTTCCCGATCGCACCACGACAGCAGCAAGCTGGCAAGCGCTGTCACGCCGCCGGTTCGCCGTCTCAAAGTCGATAGCAATGAAATCCATCACCGCCCATTGTGACGACTCGGAACACATCTGCCAAGGTAAACTCGGCCACTCGCCCCGAGCGGGCAACTCGCTGTGAGCAAGGCTGTCCCGGACCGCTAGCGCAGTTCACGGTAGCGGCGAATGAGTTCGTTGGTGCTGCTATCGTGGTTCAGTGCCACGGGGCTGGCGGGGTCGAGTTCGGGGATGATGTTTTTGGCGAGGACCTTGCCGAGTTCCACACCCCATTGGTCAAACGCGTCAATATTCCAGATCACGCTTTGAACGTAAACGCTGTGCTCGTAAAGCGCGATCAGCTTGCCGAGGATCGAGGGTGAAAGTTGTTCCGCGAAGATCGTGTTGGAAGGGCGATTGCCTTCGAAGACCCGGTGCGGAACCAGCCATTTCTCGGTGCCTTCGGCTGCGACTTCCGCCGCGGTCTTGCCAAATGCCAACGCCTCGCTCTGGGCGAGCACATTGGCGATGAGGATGTCTTGATGGTTGCCGATCGGATTGAGTGATTTGCCGAAGGCGATGAAGTCACACGGAATCAACCGCGAGCCTTGATGAATCAATTGGTAAAACGAGTGCTGGCCGTTGGTGCCGGGCTCGCCCCAGTAGACCAACCCCGTGTTGTAATCGACTCGCTCGCCATCGACCGTGGTGGTCTTGCCGTTGCTCTCCATCGTCAACTGTTGCAGATACGCCGGAAATCGTTTGAGGTATTGGTCGTACGGAAGCACCGCGGTGGTTTCGACGCCGAAAAAGTTGCTGTACCAGACCGCGAGCAGCCCCATCACCACGGGCAAGTTTTGTGGCAGTGGGGCAGTACGGAAATGAGTGTCCATTTGATGGAACCCGTCGAGCAGCTCGCGAAACGCGGTTGGCCCAACGGCGAGCATCGTGGACAAACCGATCGCGGACACCATCGAGTAGCGACCGCCGACCCAGTCCCAGAACTCGAACATGTTCGCGGTGTCGATGCCGAACGCCGCGACTTTCTCGCCGTTGGTCGAGAGGGCGACGAAGTGCTTGGCGACGGCGGACTTGTCACCGCCGATCCCCTCGAGAAACCACTGCCGAGCGGTTCCAGCGTTGGTCATGGTTTCGATGGTGGTGAAGGTCTTCGACGCGACAATGAAGAGCGTCTCATCCGGGTCGAGACCCGCCACCGCCTCAGCAAAGTCAGTCGCGTCGACGTTGCTGATGAATCGGAACGTCAGCCGACGATCGCTGAAGTGCTTCAACGCCTCATAGGCCATCACGGGACCGAGATCCGATCCGCCGATTCCGATGTTGACGATGTTGCGAATGGGCTTGCCGTTGTGCCCCTTCCATTGACCCGATCGTACGGACTCGCAAAATGCCGACATCTTGTCGAGCACCGCATGGACGAGCGGGACGACGTCCTCATTCTCTTCGATCACCTTCACACCGCGGGGCGTTCGCAATGCCGTGTGCAGCACGGCGCGATTCTCGGTGAGGTTGATCTTCTCGCCCGTGAACATCTCTTCGATGCGATCCTTCAAGCCCGCCGACTCAGCCAGCTCGACGAGCAATTGCATCGTTTTCGGCGTGACGCGGTTTTTAGAATAGTCCAAATACAAACCCTCGCTCTCCAACGTCAACTGTTGACCTCGCTGCGGATCATCCGCGAACCATTGTCGCAAGTGGACGCCGCTGACTTGGGCATAATGATCGACGAGAGCTTTCCACTGCGGTCGGGAAGTGAGTGAGGTCATGTGCGGCAAGCAGGTTTTTAGGGTGAGGGAACTCAATCAATCATGGCATCGATAACCCATGTTAAACGTTCACTCGGGATCTCGCAGCGCCGGCTACATCCGTCGGCTCATTGGAGCGACGCTATTTCGAGTCGAGATTTCGTGGGACGGGTTCTTCGCCCTCAACCACCAAGTACCGTTGATCCACGGCGGCGATCTCGATCCGCTGCGTCAAGCCGCTCGGCCAATGAATCTCGACCGGCTCAAGGAGGGTCGAAGGGCCGAGCCCAAGGTGGATCACGGACTCGCTTGAACACATGTAGCCGCCGCTGCTGCGCCACAGCGTCCATTGCTCGTCGCCGGCACTGACTACGACCCGTGCGCCGACGGCGGAACGCTCGCTCTGGACGCCGACCAATTCCAAATCGATCCAGTGTTGCGAGTCGGACTCGTTGCGCAGGATCGCGATGGGTTGATCGAGATGATTGGCGATTAAGTCCACTCGCCCATCACGATCGACGTCGAGCGTTGCCAACGTGCGGCCGAGTTGAGCTTGCTGGAAATAGGGTCCGGCGAGCTCACCGGCTTGTAAGTCGAACGCTCCTTGCCGGCCTCGGAATAACTGCGCCGGCATCTTGAAGGCGATATTCGCATATTCGGCGTTGTAGATGTGACCATTGAGCACCGCGACATCGAGCCAACCGTCGTTATCGAAATCCGCCGCTTGGCATCCGAACCCGAGCATCGGCGTGGACGGCTCGACCAGTCGATAGCCACGGGCTTCGTCGACGAAGAATCCGGAGCGGTTCTGCATGAATAAGTTGACGGGCTCATTGAAAAAATTGGTCACGAACAAATCGAGCAAGCCATTTCGATCGAAGTCGCCCGAAGCGACACCCATGCACGCTTGGCTGTAGCCCGACGTCCCGATGCTGCATCCGAGTGCTGAGCCGCACTCCGTCACCAAGGTTGCGGATGGACCGCTGGCTTCGCTTTTCCAATAGTGATTGAGGTCACCATCGTTGCTGATGAACACATCGTTTCCGTCTCGACCATCAAAATTGGCGATGACTGCGGCGAAGCCATAGTTCGCGGGATTGTTCGCATCATCGATCCGGTCCCATTCGACGAATTGTCCAGCACCATCGTTCACCAACATGCGATCCTTCGCTTTGGTGAAACGTTGCGGGACGCAGTCAATACTTCGCCCGACGCACTTGATTTCGAAGATGCGTGGGTCATCCAAGTAATTGACTTCAACCAGGTCGGGCAGCGAATCCCCGTTTAAATCGCCGACTGCGATGCTGCTGGTCCAGCGACTCGCGTTATTCCCGATCGCGGCGGACGCTTCCCGAAACGTGCCATCGCCTTGGTTGATGTACAGCGAATTGAAACCAATGTTGGCGACGAACAAGTCATCAAAGCCGTCCTGGTTGATATCCGCGGCACAAACACCCTGTGCAAAGCGTCGATCATCGGTCCGCGTTGCCGGCGATGTCTCCACGAAGTAGGAATCGGTGAGTTGGCGAAACAATTGATTCGGTTCCGAATCATG
>JBBSJZ010000084.1:0-14965 GCA_038256795.1 Pirellulales bacterium
AGTGAGTAAGCCGTTCTCGCCCTATCGTTCTCAGCTCGCTTGCCGATTGCGGGAAGCACTGATGCGGCTTCGCCCAGATGAAGGACCACCGAACCCGCGGACGATCTCCGGTCGTCTGTTTCGATGTTGGCAACCGGAGGTCGCTGAATGAAGGCGCGGCGAATGAATCGCTGGGACAGCCTGTTGGCGTGGCTTGCTCAATCTCCAGAGAATAAATGGGCTGTCGTTAAGGCGAACTGTCAACGGCTTTCCATGCTCGAACATCCGGGAAAAGAACGCAGACCGCTCTGGCATGCGATGGCGTGGGCCGGTGTCTTGATCCGGCTGGGTCACGCAGAGTTTGATCCGAATTCAAGCACCGTTTCATCATGCTCGCCAGGTTTGCTGTGGGATCCGGTTTTGTCGCGAGCCGTCTTGTACGGTTACTGGGATCCAAGTCGGTATTCAATGCTGCGAGAATTCCCAGTCGAGCGTTTCGTGCGTCGTCCCACACAAGGACCTTCATGCCGATCAATCGGTGGCGAAAGAGAAGTGGTGCAAGAAGTCGCTGATAGGTTAGATGTCTGGTTTGTCGATGATCCGAGTGTGGACCTGCTGAAACGTCTGCCTACGATTTCGCTACTGCTTGCCAATCTTTCTCCAAGTGTGGTTTCAGCAGAAGGCTACTGGGAACAATTCGGATACTTCAACGATTTGAGTTGGCGTTGGCGTGCGGCAAAGAACCCACTTGCTGAACCGGGGCTTTACCAACGAAAGGACGGGCAATCGGCACAGATTTTTGTCGCGACTGACTTTTGCCGATTCGCATTGAAGACCATGGACGAAAAGCTTGCTGCAAAGTGGGGCTGTTATCACCAGCGATTCAATTGGTTGTTTGACACGGATAGCAACACCTTGCTGGTGCCTCGTGGCACTCCCGACTTACCCGTGCTGGTGTCGCGTGGCCTGACAATGAAATCGGCACAACTTCCTGCGCGAGTCTCTTACGAACGTCGACCTTGGTGGAAGTACAAACGCGTCAATCAGCAACAGGCTAACGAGGCCGCACGAATCATGGAACAAGAAATTTCAACAAGGAGTCTCGCGAATGTTTGATGCAGCGGTGATGAACGATCCGATTGGATTGGCAAATCGGTTATCGGATCTTTACTTGAAGTACATCGACAGTGCGATGCCATTGCGGAATGCCGAATTGCATCGAGAACGGGGCGAGCTGTTGCGGAGTACTGGACGACTTCGGCAGGATCCCCGAATCGAGTTTTTGCCTCGATATCGTGAGACAAAGGACCTTCATGCGATTTGCAAGGAGCTTGGTCTCGGAAACGATCTGGCTGACCTGGCCGCATGCGGATTATTTCCCGCGGGTCGAAAGCTCTACGAGCACCAAAGGCAATGTCTTGACGCGGTTGCAAACAAGAATCAGCACATGGTTGTGACGACAGGAACAGGTTCGGGGAAGACTGAGTGTTTCTTGCTTCCGTTGTTCCAATCGCTGGTACAAGAGTCGACACGATGGTCCGGTAGTGACCGACCAAGGGCGCTTCGGTCATTGATCCTGTACCCTCTCAACGCGTTGGCTGAGGATCAGATGGTTCGTTTACGCACTGCGTTAGACAGTCCAAATCGTGAAGTAGATGGACGGCCTGTAACTGGGGCGCGGTCATGGTTCGGCGATAATCGCAGCGATTGCTTTTACTTCGGACGATACACTGGACGGACTCCTGTACCCGGCCGTCCGTCAAAAGCCAAGCAGAAAGATCTTGACGACGAGGAACGAAGGCTTCGCCGCCAAGCGAGAGGAGTTGAGACAGATTTTCGATTGCGGTTTCAGTTCCCAAGTCTCGATCCGGTAAGTGGCGAGCAATGGAATCGCTGGTCGATGCAAGCGACCCCACCCGACGTTTTGATTACGAACTATTCCATGCTGAACATCATGCTGATGCGCAGTATTGAAGGGCCAATCTTTGAAGCGACACGTGACTGGCTACGGCAAGACTCTCGCAACGTATTTCACCTGATCGTTGATGAATTACATTCGTACCGAGGTACCGGGGGAACGGAAATCGCCCTGTTGATTCGATTGCTGCTCGATCGCCTAGGACTACAACCCCACTCACCTCAAGTACGTTTCCTTGCCTCCTCGGCGTCTTTCAGCAAGGAGAAAGGACGCAAATTCCTAACGCAGTTTTTTGGCGTCGACGGCGACCAATTTGAGATCGTGGAGTCGCCGACAGTCGCCACCCAACCCGAATCACTAACGACAGTTCGTAAACACACAGCCTCGTTCGCTGCGTTTAATCAGGCGGGCGGCTTTAGTGATAGGGAAAGTTTCAGTGCGTTTGCAACCTCGGTCGGCAGCCAGCTCGCAGCATCCGATCCGATCGCTGTGCGAGCGTTTGATATCGTGAAGCAATCCGCTGCCGACGAAGCCGCGTTGGTGGGCTATGACGCTCCCGAGACACTGGAAGAACTAGCAATACGAGTATTCGGATCCAAAACGGAAACGAATGCAGCGAGCGGCATGCTCCAAACACTCGCTCAATCGCGTATCGGACCGGAGTCGTTTGCGCCAGCTCCTCTGCCATTTCGCTTGCATCTGATGTTTCGCAACGTCAACGGTCTCTGGGCATGCTGTAATCCACAATGCAGCGAGGTGGATCAGGCGGAAGGATCTAGCCGACGGGTCGGCAAGTTGTTCACAGCACCAAGACTCGTTTGCGATTGTGGTTCGCGAGTACTCGACGCACTTCTGTGTTCTCAGTGTGGCGACGTTTACTTCGGAGGTTACCGACAAGCAGATGAGGACGATCCGAATGGACCCTTCAATTTAGTTCATGACCAGCCAGACCTGGATTCGCCGTCTGCTGCTGGGCGAGACAGATTCTATAATCGCTATGCCGTTTTCTGGCCTTCGGGAAGTGAACCGCCGCTATGCGAACACGCTTGGGGCCAAGGCGTGCGTTTTGATGGATCAAATCACAGCGTTCGTCGCATGTGGGTACCAGCTCACCTTAATCCGCCGACAGGTGAAGTGACCCACGGCGGACAGTTGGAGGGTACGCCCAACGGTTGGCTCTACCGGATGAATACGGACGGACTACCGGATGATCTAGTACGGGTACTTGCTGCAATGCCGTCGCGCTGCTGCCGTTGCGATGAGGACTGGACTAGAACAGGCGGAAACGCAACCGAGGATGCGACCGCAATTGAAGACATTGCAAGTCCGATCATGAGACACCGCACCGGATTCCAAAAAGTGAATCAGGTACTTGCCGACGGGCTAATGCGCGAACTCCAACCAATGGATGATGCGGCGAAGAAATTGGTGGTGTTTACCGATAGTCGACAAGACGCTGCCAAATTAGCAGCCGGTGTCGAACTTGATCACTATCGCGATTTGGTCCGGCAAACCCTGTTGCAGGGCAAAGACGACCTGGGTGGAGACTTCAAGGCATTCTTGAGAGTGCTGGATCGTGACGCGTTGATGACCGATGAAGATAAAGTCGCTTTTCGACGCTTTCGCGAGGAAAACCAACGCGACGCCAATGCACTTATGGCGGTCCGTGATGAAATCGCGACGAAGGAAGAGGAAGAACGAGCAGCCGAGCTTCGTCAGTCAGGCGACGGGCCATTCGCAATCACCTCATTGGCGAGAAAAGTACAAAACGCCATGTTGCAGCTCGGCGTATCGCCAGCTGGTCCGATGCGGTCGGTCGAATCACGAAATAGGCGGTCATGGCCTTACCTGTTCGAGTGGCCAGACGGAGCACCTGTTGTCACCAAACAAGCCAGTGACCTTGATGCATCGGAATCGACGTGGCTGCAGCAAATTCAGGATGAGTGCAAACGCAGCTGCTTGCGGACTCTATTTTTGCATCGACGCAAATCAATTGAAGCATTGGCACTGGGGACAGTGGTCGTCGATCCCAGCATGACGCCGATCCGTATCTCGGGACTTAGTACAAATGAGTGCAGTGCTCTGTTGTTGGTGGCAATCCGGATGCTGGGCGAGAAGCTGCGTTTTGAATTTGCTCCGTACGCATACGATCAACAAGCACTGCCTGTTCCGCTGCGAAAGTACGTCGAAAACGCTGGCCATCGAGGCGCGGCACAAAGCATCGTAAGTGACCTCCGGGATCAAATGGTTGAAAAGGGGTTGCTAACCACCGTAATCAAGCTGCAAGAGAATCGGTTATTTCTATTGCCGGCATCAATGGAGTCACCGGTATGGCAATGCGTTCAATGCGGCTTGAAGCATCTACATCTTGGACTTGGGATTTGCATTGGTTGTTACCAAAGACTACCAGTCGAAGCGAACCAGACTCCAGCTGGCGGCGACGCCGACTATTACTCATTTCTCGCCTCGCCCGAAGCGACAGCGTTCAGGTTGCACTGCGAAGAACTTACGGGTCAGACTGATAAAGACGAAGCAGGCGATCGTCAGCGGTTCTTTCAAAGCCTGTGTCTCGACGACGAAAACCCACTCGTCGACACCATCGACTTGCTTAGTGTGACCACAACAATGGAAGCCGGCGTCGACATCGGCTCGTTGTTGGCTGTGATGCTTGGGAACGTTCCACCGCGACGATTCAATTACCAACAACGTGTGGGACGCGCTGGACGCCGCGGTGCTGGCTATTCAATTGCTTTGACAGTCGGCCGTGGGCGCAGTCACGATGACACCTACTTCTCAAACCCCTTGCCCATGATTTCTGGCGAAGCTCCGTCTCCATATCTCGACATGGATCGGCACCGCATCATCGCGAGGATGCTCAACAAAGAGGTTCTTCGCGGGGCATTTGAGGTGGTTAATGCGTCGGATTTGGGCACAGATGCGGCAGAGCAGGGAGCCCAGATACATGGTGAGTTTGGCAAGGCGGCAGATTGGGAGACGATCTCTGGTGCTGTTCAGGATTGGATTCATGCGAATCCTGATCGCATCACGCATGTGACCGAGATTCTGCTTAGCGGTACGAATCTGGTTGAGTACCGTTCTCAGATGATCCTCGACGTGCAGAATGGATTGGTCACTAGGATATCGCATTGTGCTAATGATGATGAGAGCTTTACCCAAGACAGCTTAAGTGAGCGACTGGCGTTCGCCGGCGTTTTACCGATGTTCGGGTTTCCAACACGCGTTCGTAATCTATATGTCAGCGAACCGCGACGCTTCCCACCAAGAGATGTCGTCGATCGTTCGCTAGACATTGCGATTAGCCAGTTTGCTCCTGGAAGCGAAACGGTACGAGACAAACAAGTCCTGCGAAGCGTTGGAGTCGTTAGCTACGAGCCGGCACACCCGCGTCCTCAAAGCGTCGACGGACGAGGCTGGCAATCACGGTGCGGTGTTTGTCAGGAATGCCAAGCATTGGTACGAAACCCGCAAGACTCTGAAGTCTGTCCCGTGTGCGCATCGACTTCGCGATACAAGGTTGTCGCAGCGTGGGAACCGCATGGGTTCATGGTCGAACCAGGCGGACCGCTTCCTGACTTCAATGGAAAATTTGAATGGCAACCAAGGTCGACGGTAGCAAGGATGGACTGCCAACTTTCTGGCAAATTCCAGAAGCTGCCGGGTACGAATCTGCTCATCGGTTCAGATGCAGATTTATCTGTACTAACTGTCAACGACAACAACGGACGCCTGTTTCGATTTCGACCCGTCCGCGGTCATGGGGCTTGGGTGGTGGAGGAGCATTTGCGATATGGATGGCGCCGCCAACTCGCTGACGGTGTTCAGCAACAAGCCGCGTTGGTCGCTCGGAAACAGACTGATGTTCTACTGCTACGGATCGATGTGGATTCACCAGAGATCATGCTTGATCCATTGGATTCGCGAAACGGATCGGCTGTGCGTGCAGCATTCTTGTCGCTGGCACATCTTATTCGCCGACAAGCCTGCTTGGCACTTGACGTCGAGGCCGACGAATTGAACGTGGGCGTTCGGTTGGTCGCCGGCTCCGACGCTCGATATTTTGAAATCTATTTGACGGATACTCTAGAGAATGGTGCAGGCTATTGTGCGCACCTTGGCGAGCCCTCGACATTTGAAGAGCTGATTCTTAAACCGCTACTGCCGGGAGGTCCGGCGTACAAACGCTTGGTGAAGCACGGAGAAGACTGCGACAGTTCATGCTATGACTGCCTGCGAGACTACGGTAACGCTGGAGAGCATGCGTTGCTGGATTGGCGATTGGGCTTAGATCTTTTGCAGATCGCCGTGGCCCCGGATCCAACTCCTCCTGAGTTGACTGGTTACTGGGATTCTGTTGTTGAGCTCGCCGGTCACTCGCTGCAAAAAGCACTGAGCGGTTCAACGTTGGAACACGCTTCGGGCCTGACTTGTGTAGTCCGTGACAATTCGTTGCGATGTGTGCTGACGCATCCTTTCTGGCCGCTCTACCACGAAGCTGCATGGCGACTTGCCGATCAGGTGGGCGTTTCCGTCAACCGTCTGCCATTGGCAAACGTGTTCGACGCTGTCCGGCGACTCGGCTCCATTGTTAGCCGGCCGAGTCGTCATCTGCCGACGTGGAATTTGGACCATCAAACTTCTGCGATCGAGAGAAAGCCGACGCGCGAAGCGATTACGCTTGGCGATCTTCCCGAGAAGCTTCCGCAACGGGGCAGCTTTGAGCTGTTGCTCACGGATGATCGCCTGGCAAGAATTGCGGGTGCGGGGAGCACACTTACGTTTACTAAGCTACGGAAAGACACAAAGCTCGATACTGTACGGTCCAAAATCGTTATCGTTGAAAATCCAGACGATGTGAACCAAGCCTTGATGGGAAAATTGCACTTTCAGACCATGGATAGCGACGGCAGACTGTCGCATGTGGAGGTCGCTCTGCAACCACAATCAAAGGGTGAATACACCAGTCACCGTTGGACCATCCCAATCGATCAGTGGCCATCGGCGATTTACGTCATGGCTTGTTTAGCTGACTAAACGACCGTTATAAGTCTGAATCCCCGTAATCATTAACTGCTATGGCTCGACTGTTTCCAGATTTTGATCCTGAGAAAATTTCGCTTAAGCCAGAGCGTGATGTCGCTCGAGCATTAATTCGTGATCTGCCCGACGATGTTTTGATTTACCATAGCTACTGTTGGCTTCGACGGGACGAAAACGGTAAGCGTGAAACTCTATATGAAGGCGAAACCGATTTCTTGATTATGGATCCAAGTAACGGGCTGCTAGTTCTTGAAGTAAAGGGCGGTGACGTCAGGCATCGAATCCGAAACGAAAAAGACGAGTATTTCCGTGTGCTTCCTAACGGAGGTGAACGCGATCCGGGCAACGCGTTCGAGCAAGCGAGGAATAGTCTGCACACCATCACCAAGATACTGAAGATCGAAAATCTTCCCGACTGGTATGGTGGCTGCTTTGGTTATGCAGTCTCGTTCCCTGACCAGACAAACAAAGGGGCGATTCCGAACGACGGGGACACGAGCGTTGTGTTCCTTGCGGAGCATTTAGACGACATGGGTCGAGCGGTTCGCGGCGCGTACAAACGCTGGAGCCGGCGGGACAATCCGTCGATCAGCCCCGAAGCTATGAAGATTTGTAGACAACGCTTGCGCCCCGTATTCGGACTGTTTCCGGCTCGGTGGCGAGAACTTGAATACGATGAAGAGCAGCTTGTTACTCTCACTGCCCAGCAACAACAAGTCCTTGAGGGATTGTCCGACAACGATCGACTTGCAGTTCGAGGGGGTGCAGGTACAGGTAAAACGATGCTTGCTCTCTGGCGGGCTGTCGAATATGCGCGCAACGGAATCGACACTCTGTTCCTTTGCTTTAATCGGCAATTGTCGACTTGGCTAAACGAGCGGATGGAGGAAGAGGTCGACGAAGCAACCAGGAAGCGACTTCGGATTTGCACGTTTCACAGTCTGTGTTCAGAGTTCTATCGAAAAGGGCGAGTCGCGTTTTCGCCGCCCTCTGATCCCGTTGATGCAGCGAAGTTCTGGACCGAAACGGTGCCAAACAAGATTTTCGATCTGTTACTCGATGAGGTGCCAGATCTCCGTTTTGACGCCATTGTCGTTGACGAAGCTCAAGACTTCCGAACGGATTGGTGGATGGTCATCGAGTCACTCAATCGCCAAACCAACGGTCGGCTCGCAATTTTCCACGATCCCAATCAGAACATTTTCAATGACGAAAACACGATCCCACACACAGATGCTGTATTCAACCTGAAGATCAATTGCCGCAACACTCATCAAATTCACAACTACTCTGCCAAACGCGTCAACGCCGATGTACAACCAAGCCCACGAGTACCGGTTGGCGTGCCCCCAATCGAACGTGAAGCGGCGGATGCTCGCGAGCAAAGGGAACTGTGTGAGTCCATTATCAAAATCTGGAAGTCCGACTACCGCATTGAACCATCCCGGCTAGCAATTATTTCGCACCGTGTCCTTTCTCGCTCGTGTTTCAATAACGTGCCGAAGGTCGCAGGATTCCCCATCACAAGTGACTTGGGCGAGTGGAAGCGAGGCAACGGCGTTCTCTTCGCTACTTTCGCAGCATTCAAAGGCCTGGAGTCGGACGCCGTGGTGCTGCTAACCTCGCGATCTGCTCCACCATCACCCAGCGATTTGTATGTAGCATCATCAAGAGCAAAGCACCTTTTGGCGGTCGTAGAAACGTTGGACTAATGGTGGCATTGCAACGCTTTATTCTGCGATCGATGAAAGTTCAATTGGCGAGTGCATCTGAAGAACGAAGATCGAACCCAGCATCCGAGCGATCGAGGTTGTCTTAAATCGTCGTGAATGAATAGTTTGCTGAGTTTCAACCTGACCGCTTGAGGCATGCTTGGGTTCTCTCGTAACTGTCTTGTTGTGTCCGCGGGCGTTGGGCTTGCGGTGTGATGATGACTTTGCGAGGGAGATATTCTCGTGGTTGATGAATTGAATGCTGATTTGGTGCCGGTTGGTGAGCGAGCCGTAGCCTATTACCGCTGTTCGGTGGATGACGGAGATCGGCGGGCGATCTTGATGCAACAGGATCGCGTTCGGCGCTGGGCGATCGCGAATGGTGTGGAGATCATTCGTGAGTTTTGCGACGTGGGGCCGGCCGGTGCCGCGTCGGAGGATCGCCCGGAGTTTGCTGAGATGGTCTCGGATTGGGTTGCTCTGCGAAACGAGTTTGATTGTGTGCTGTGCTTCGATGCCAGCCGGTTTGGGAGAGTCTGTCTCGCTGGGCGCGAGTCGTTTGCCGCTATTTGCGAACAGCATGGAAAGCGGATCGTCGTCGCTGGTGCCGCATAGCTATTTGGGATGTGCAAGTCAGTTCCCGCCGAGGAATCGGTCTTCGGCGAGAACGCTGGTGCGTGATTGGGACCGAATAAGAAACACGGTGTGACAAAGTCTCGGAAATCTTGGCGACAGGTGTGACTTAGCCGCTTGAGGCCTGTGGGGTGCTTCCCGTAACTGTCTTGTCGATACCCGCGAACGGTGTGTTCGCGGGATCGACAGAGACTCTTACAGATGGAGCATTCATCTTGGTTAATTGGTGGGAAATCGGTGTGCCCGATCCGGATTCGCCGGCGCTCGTTCGAGCGGTGGCGTATTACCGGCACTCGGCACAAGACCGACAGGAAAACTCGATCCCGATTCAACAGGATCAGGTTCGTGCGTGGGCGCTGGAACACGGCGTAGAAATCATCCGCGAGTTTTGTGACGCGGGGCGATCGGGATTAACCTCCGAGGGACGGCCGGCGTTCACGGAGATGATGGAGGAGTGGATCGCCAAACGCGACGACTTTGAGTATGTGTTGTGCTTGGACGTTTCGCGTTGGGGTCGGTTTCAAGACATCGACTTGTCGGCGCAGTTCTCGGCGATCTGCAAGAAGAACAAGAAGCAGGTCATCTACACGACGATCGGCAAACCGAAAGAGAACGATCCGCTCTATCCGGTCTACGTCCAGTTCGAGCGGTTTCGGGCGGCCCAGTACAGTCGCGAACTGAGCGACAAGGTTTGGCGGGGATGCGTGAAGATCGCCGAGCAGGGTTATCTCGCCGGCGGCAAACCTCCGTACGGTTTGTCACGGTTGTTGCTCGATGAGAAGCGTGAGCCGCTGCATGTCTTGGAAGCCGGTCAACACAAGGGCATCCAAAACCAGCGAGTAACGCTGACCGAAGGGCCGCCGGAACAGGTCGCGGTGATTCAGAGGATCTTTGACGAGTTCGTGGTACGTGGCTGGTCGGAGTTCAAGATCGCCGAGGGACTCAACGACGACGGAATTCCCTCGCCAAGCAACGGACGCTGGGGCGCAGGGAGCGTGCTCGCGCGGCTACGCAATGAGAAGTACGCCGGTACGATGGTTTACAACCGGACGTCTGGAAAGCTCAAAACGCCGAGCGTGCCCAACCCGATCGAAGAATGGGTTCGAACGACTGATGCGTTCACCGGAGTCATTGAGTTCGATCTGTTCATCCGAGCTCAAGAGATCTTTGAGAAACGCAGGCAGCGTTACGATCCGGACTACATGCTACGGATGCTCGATGCCTTGTATCGGTCTCGCGGGATGGTGCGACCAGGATTGATCCGGTTGGATGAGAACCTTCCCTCGACCTGTGCGTACACTCGCGAGTTTGGATCCCTCGATCAAGCATTTCAAAAACTGTTTGATGGCGAACGCGACAAGGCACGTTCGGCGGTTCACGAACAGATTCTTGGACATGTCCCCGAGACGCAGGCCTATTCCGACTTCTTGGTACTCGACCAGAAGCTGACCGTTTCGATTCAACCGGCTGTGCCAATGCCACACGGTTACGAAACGTACTGGCCGATCCGCCGCGACCCGCGTCCGGTCATCGACATGACGCTTGGCGTCCTTCTTTCCGAACCGGCCGACTTCAACATCCTCGGGTTCATTGCGTTGCCGCGGTTCGGTTCGGACTCAAAACCGATTCGTTTTACTAGCTCATCGGTCCGCACCGAATTGTTCGGCCGGACCGATTTGCAATTTCTTCAACAACTTCTTTAGCAACAAGCGGCTCAAGAGTGTCCGGTACCTTTTGCGAGGAACTCGCCCTTCGGGTGCTTCGCACAAAAGGTACCGGACACTTTACCGCCGCAACCTTTAACGGAGACAACCAACCATGGAACCACTTAACAACATCTGCCCCATCGCCGACCGGCGGTACGAAGACGTGCCGATCGACAAGGTGAAAGTCATCAACTCGCGTGGCTACCCAGTTCTTGGCTACGACGTCGATCGCACAGAACGAACGCCGAAGCTGGTGATTAATTCAGAAGAAGCCACCAAGGTGCGCCGCATTTTTTCACTTTACCTGGAGTTAAAGAATCTCCTGCCCGTCGTCCACGAGCTCGACAAACGTGGCTGGACCAACAAGTTGTGGCATTCCAAGAAAGGGCTACCCAAGGGTGGTCGAGTCTTTGACAAAGGCAGCGTGCATGCGCTACTGACCAATCCAATCTATTGTGGAAAGATCAAACATAAGACCGATCTCTATCAAGGCCAACACCAGGCGATCGTCGATACAGACATCTTCGATCGCGTTCAGGCACAACTGCGGGAGAACGGTTTCAACCGCGGCAATCGAATGCCCAGCAAGCACGGTGGATTGTTGAAGGGCATTCTTCGCTGCCCACACTGCAATGTGGCGATGGTCCACAACATGACCAAGCGAAACTCGATCGTCTATCGCTACTACACTTGTGTCCGAGCCATCAAACGCGGTCGTCAATCGTGCAGGCATCCGTCTTTACCAGCGGGCGAAATAGAAGCGGCAGTCGTTGACCAGGTGCGAGAGATTTCCCGAGACATCAAGCTCCGAGATGAAATTATTCGCCAAGCGATGGTTGCCACTCAACAAGGTCGCTCGGAGCTCGAATCGCATAACGTTCAACTCACGCGGCAACTAACCCGCGACCATGGCGAAATTCGTGAACTGGCCCTCGATCAAAAGCCAAACAACTCGATTACTCATCGCATCGTCGACATACAGGAGCGAATCGAGAAGGCAGAGCTCGAACTGGCCAAGGTAAACCGCCAACTGTCGGATCTTGATAAGCAACAGCTAACGACTGACGAGATCCAAGAAGCATTCATTGACTTCGATCGCATCTGGGACGCACTGACTACGCGTGAAAAATCGCAACTCTTGGCGCTGCTGGTATCGAAGGTCGAGTTCGATCAAAGCGACTGCACCATTGCAATTTCATTCCACGCAAGCGGCATCGAGTCGCTTGAACAACAAGCCGAGGAAGTTTAATTGGTTACCATCAAACGCAAACTGAATGTGACCGTCGCGTCGCGAGGTCGCATTGCGATTCGCCCAATCGATCCCAACGCGGAACCGCCGCGTCCGAGACCAACGAGTAAGATTCCTCGCATCTCCAGGCTGATGGCCCTCGCGATTCATTTCAACGAGATGATCCGAACCGGCGAGGCATCGGACATGATCGAACTTGCGCGGCGCGGACACGTGACCCAGCCACGGATGAGCCAGATCATGGCGCTTAACCAACTCGCGCCCGACATCCAGGAGGCCCTACTCAATCTGCCGGCAACGAAGGGCAAGCCCGAGATCCACGAGAAGCGGTTGCGTCCGATCGCGGCCATGCTCCGCTGGGAAGACCAAAGGACGGCTTGGCGTGAATTCAGCAGAGTTACTTTGATCGATGCTGAAAGCAGGTGAAAATGAACGGCCAGAGGTGAGCCGTCGGGCGGGTGCGATCGCAATCAGATGCGAACTTTGCTACGTCCTCCACCGATAAGGTCTAAGCGCAAATGACGGTTCGTCCTTACGCACGAACGCCGACTTCCGCAGTCGGTCTATTGCCATCGCGGTGCCATCAAGTCGACTGCATTTCGCTGAGCGGTATTTGGGGTGCGGGGTTTACGCGACTCAAGTTTGGATGGAAGCGACCCGCCAGCGGACGACGCCATTCGATAGCGAGCGGACTGCACTTGCTCGGCGGCCGCGTGACGGAAGTGGTATAGTTCAACCATCAGCTGACTCTTACCAGAAAGTAAATTGAATGAGAACCATTGCTCTCACAATCATCGTTTGTGGTGTTCTTCACGGTCTGAGTGTCGGTGAAGAACCCAGGGTGGTTGTGACCGCCGAAGATTCGAGTGGCCAGCGAGTCGTGGATTTTGAAGCCATGATTGCCTGTGGGACGATCAGGCGTACCCAATGGTATCCATCGAAGAATGGGACTGTCGTATTTCTGCATCACAACCTGACGAACCTCAATAGTAGTTCGAAAACATACATTGGGTCCGGCGAAATCTTTGTTCGATCCAAAGGGCATGCCACGGCCTCGACATCATTCCGACTGCAAGGCGACCAAGTTCATCTACACGTCCCGCTCAAGCATGGCACGGTCGTCACCATACAGTTTGCAGACAGCTCCGGGCGCAAGATACCGCTAGACCTCCACCCGATTCTTCGTCCACGCCAATACCGTGACACGGGCTTAATGCGCTGGCAGCAAGAGGAAGGAAGCCCATCTCGCGATCCAGAGGCAGAAAATTGGTTTGGGCTAACTCGAGCAGAGGCTGGCAGCATCAATTGAGAGTATCAGAGGACACACCTGAGCTATTCCTCAATATCGACGACCACGACTTCCTGAGAGCTTTCGAGTCTGGTCCATTCGATTTGCGAGAAGCGAGAGATGGGATATCCAATATTCAGTTATCTACTTGGGTTTGAAGGTCTTCTGTTGCTTTACACCACCAGACTTGTCGTATGTCGTCCACTCACCAATTTTCTTGCCGTCTTGGTATTCGCCTTCGTCCCAAAGTTGTCCATTTTCGTAGTATCTCTTCCAAGCGCCAACCTGCACACGATTTGCGAATGCGCCAGCTTGGAGCGGTTGCCCATTCTCACGCCACCATTCCCAATACCCGTCGAGCTCACCATCAGCATATTTGCCAACCGCTTTAATTAGTCCATTGCGGTAATAGAACTTCCATTTGCCATGACGTTTGCCTGACTTCATTTTGCCTTCCCCAGATACCGTGCCGTCAGCAAAAATCTCTTTGGTCGGGCCATCAGCAGTCTGAAGGGGTGTCTTCTTCATTTCTCTTCCGTTCGGTCACTCGGCTGTGATTTGGTGTCGCGACAGGTCGAGCGTCATGTTACATAAAAGTTTGATTAGAAATTTTTTAGGTTGGTAACGACTCAGTTCAGCAGCGCCTGTTTCGGCGTAACCCGCCCCAGCACCCGCCCAGCCCTAATTCGCTGGTCGCGTCACGCTCGCTTTAAGAGTACCCCGCCCATCCGGTAACAAACACACCGAGTCGGCCCGGAATCCATTGACACTTATTCGATCCACCTTGACTTGGTAGACCTCTCCAGTCGTCTTGGTGCCGGTTCCGACCAGCCGGCCTTCGCCCTGGTCGGTGAGTGTCAGATTGTTCAGTGCCAACACTCCCCCGACCTCACGCTCCAAGTCAGCGGTCGTGAGCGGTTGGCGCGTACCGCTCTCACGGCAGCCAAATAGGGACAGCATCAACGTGAGGCCGACCAACAAAAAAACGTAACACTGCATCGTTTTCCCTCTCGCGACTAAATGACACTCCTAGCAGTACTGCCAGTAGCCGAGACCGATCCTTCTCAAAAACCTGCTAAAGCGGCCGGTGCCTACTACATTGTCCAGTCCGGCCGACTCTCAACGAGGCGTCCGGCCCTGGGACGGCGAACGGTAGTCTCACGTCAAGCGTTAACGTCCCTGCTACTTGTCCGCCAAACTCAGGTACGGGTCCGATACTCCATCGAGCGACTCGAACGCCGTCGCTTCGATGTAGTAATAGGCCTGCACGTCCCCAAACCGACTGCCGCTTTTCGGCGCTAACCGTAGCACCCCCGTCACTCGGACTGGCTTGCCCCGCGCCTTTGTCTTGGTAAAGTCGATGCCTTTGACAAAAACTGATCCGCCCTCGTGAATGACGAGCGGCCCGGCGTGCGGCGAAAT
>JBBSJZ010000085.1:0-14897 GCA_038256795.1 Pirellulales bacterium
CAAGACGATATCCAACATACTGCGATCCAGCGCATTGATACGCGGCGATTCTTGGTCGTCGCTGACTCGTTCCTGTTGATTGAACAAGCGGTTGAGCACGTTACGCGGATCGATCTCCGCTGGCATGGTTTGGGTCGGCGATCGAAAACTGCAATGCGAATAGTACGCTTCGTTTAGGCCTTCCTGATTCTCCTTCCACGTCTGCGGCATCGTTGCCAACTCCAGTGACGCCAACGTCGTCGAGGCTCCGACATAGTTCGCGGCAATCTGATCCGCTGAAATTGCAATGCTAATCTTGTCTCTCTTAGCAGGGTCGGGCAACGTCGCCGTTAACCAAGTTGATAGCTCCAATGCGTGCGGTGCGCCGCTGAATGGAGTAATCGGTACTCCTGAAATGCCTTTCATCAACAAGCACTGGTCAAGAACAGGCCGCAGCGATTCTAAGGCCGGCGGTGGCGAAGTGAGAAAGCTCTCGGCATCGACGGGCCAGAACTGATCCATGATCACACCGTGCGGCATGTACATGAACCCCAGGCGGATCGGCGGCTTGGACGCTTGACCGTTGACGGTTTCTGCCCAGCCCATCGTATCGAACAGCGGCAAGGCAAGCGACGCGCCCACACCCTTCAAACAGGTGCGGCGGTCAATTCGCGAGTTCTTTGTCATCGAGTACTCCGTTCGTCTTCGGTTCGGCAATGGGTAAAGGGATAACTGGTGACGACGGCGGTGACGAGCGTTTGCATGCGGTAGCCGTCCGCAGCGATCTGGTGCATCAACTCATCAACGACGATCTCGTCATAGCCTTCGAGTTGGCGGCACAACGCATAGGCTAGTAGTTTTTCCACCAAGTTGCGAGTCAATACATCGGTGCGTCCCGCGATGATGGCTTTCAACTCCTTCGGACTGGAGAAACGTTCGCCGCCTGGCAATACGCCCGTGGCGTCAATTGCCTCGCCATTGTCGTCGTGATCTCGCCACCGTCCGATAGCATCAAAATTCTCAAGTCCAAACCCGATCGGGTCGAGCATTTGATGACAATTCGCGCAAACGGGATCGGCGGTGTGCCGCTCGGTACGCTCACGTAGCGTTAATACCGAAGCGGTTTTAGAATCTTGCTGAGGCAATGCTGGAACGTCGGGCGGGGCTGGCGGGACATGGTCGCCGAGCACTTGCTCGAGCACCCAAACGCCGCGTTTAACGGGGCTGGTGCGGTTTGGGAATGAGGTCGCCGCCAGAATACCGGGCATCCCCAAGATCCCGCCCCGACGAACATCATTCAGTTCGACCTTCCGCATTTCCGATCCGACGACCGCTTTCTCCAGACCGTAGATCGGAGCCAGTGTTTCATTCAGAAACGTGTAAGTACTGTCGACAAAACTTGTAACGGGGCTGTTTTCACGCACAACGCTTTCAAAAAACAATCGGGCCTCGTCGTACATCGCAGTTCGTAACTCGCCATTCATTTCGGGGAACTTCGAGTCGTCAAAGACTTGCGTTTGCAAATCGCCGAGCCTCAGCCACTGTGCACCGAACCCATCAAACAAAGCACGCGAACGCGGATCGTCCAGCAATCGCTTGACCTGTGTCTTGAGCACCGCCGGTTCATGCAGTTGTCCGCGATCAGCCAACGAAATCAGTTCATCGTCGGGCATCGTCGCCCACAACAGATACGACAATCTTGATGCGAGTTGATAATCATCGAGGGGAACAATCTCCTCGTCCCGTTTCAACTCTGCCGCAGGAGTGATGAACAGGAACTGGGGAGAAACCAGGATCGACTTGAGCATCAAGCGAAGCGCCTCGAAATAGTCCAAATCGTTCTGCCTACCCAAAGCGAACACCTCCATGAGAACATCGACTTCGCTATCCGAAGCCGGTCGACGATACGCTTTCTTGGCAAGCGATTTCGCGACGTCGCGTGCCGCCGCTTGAGCGTTCGTCTCGTCAACGTTTGGTTGGCCAAACAGTCGCTTTTCCGCGTCAGACGGCTGGACGTCTTCCGCGGCAAAGATTTCGTTGAGTACCTTGTCAGCGATTTCGAGGTACATTTCGAGTTGAAATGCTGAGAGTGAATTGAGGTACCCTTCGCCGCTTACCTCATCGGGCAACGCATCGGCAATCGCCGGATCGACACCAAAGAGATCATGCAACGTGTTGGCGTACTCCGTTTTTGTCAACCGCCGGATGATGAACACCCCCGGATCCTCTTGACTGAGATACTTGATCTTCGCCAGCCAGTCGACGAACATCTTCCGCTCCTCATCAGTCGGTTGATCCAGATCTTCAGGCGGCATGTCATGCGCCTTGACCATCGCCACCGCGTTGATCCAATGCTCGCTAAAAGCTGCATGGCCAGGCGACTTCAGCGCCGGAGAAAAGTTGACTCCGCCCTCAGTCGGTCGCTCGTTTCGATGACACTCCAAACAATACGTTTTGATGAACGGAGTCACACTTTTTTGAAAGAATTTTTCCGCGTCGGCCTTAGGGTCAACCGATTTCCCCTCGTCAGCGGCGTGAGCCGCACCAATGCCGATGCTCAACAACAGGACTACCAGCTTGCAGAAGACTTTTGGTGAGATCGGATTCATTGCAAGGGAGGGGACGACTGGCATACTGTCTCGCAGTTCGGAGGACGAAAGCTCTTCAAATCATTGTATCTCAATTGAAGCGGTCGCGTCGCGACAAAAACACTTCAGTTGATGAACAGACTTGGCACGCTACATCTTCCATTTTTCGTCTTAGGAACTGAAAGCGGCTTCGCTGCAAACCGTGGTGGATCCGAAGCGAAACAATTCAATCGGGGAACGAACGGCTATTCGTCCACGGACTCTGGCTGCTTACTCGTCTCGACTTTGTCAATGCCTTCGCTAAGGATAACGGCTTGGGCGATGAACGAGATTCCCTGCTGTCCTCGAGTGTCGATCATGATGGTTTCGACGAGCGGTTGATTGACTTCGGTGCCTGCTTTCCACTCCACAATGAAGCTAGCGCCGCTGCCGCCAAGCTTGTCTTCACGCTCGATCACGAACTCGGTCGCCGCCAGCGGACTCAAACGAAGTGGTTTGTTCAACAGGGAACGCACCTCTTTACCAGCGGTATCGAAGTACCGGACTGACGTCACCACGATCTCGTCGTCGACATCGGTGTTGCGAATGTTCAACGTCACCGTCAGAAAATACGGCTCGCCTTTTTGATGGTAAACGTGCGAGTAAGCAGGAACATAGAGCCGTTGTCCATCGACCGGATGCCACGGCATGACATCGATTTCCATCCGGGCTTCGTCCCTCAGACTTGGTGATTGAAACGGAACACTTGCTTCGATCGACCGGAATCGGAACTCGACAAAGAGAACGAGCAAGACGATCGGTACGATCACGAAGATGAAGATGATCAGCTTGATCTGTCTTGCGATCTTATCGGATTGCTCTTCACTGACTCGGTTTGACATGATTTGCTTTGTTTGGGTGGCTGTCTTCGGCCGCGATAGGTTCTGGCGTCTGCGGTGGAACAATCGTCATCCCGACGTACTCGATCGTCCCTTCGTCGGAAAGTTCTCGTACGTGAAGAGTCACGCACTCGAATTTAACGGCTGCCCCGTTTACCGGATTGCCGTTCGCTAGGCGGATACGAATGAGTTCGTCGAGTGTCAAATCGGAGTTCTCGTCCAGCCTGATCTGATAAACCTGCTCTAGTTCACTCACGCGAACGGAACCACGAAAGGGAAACTCCAGGTTCGATGGTAGGTCTCGACTCGGGTGATGGTTCTGGGAAAAGACTCGATCGACGATGGATCGCACGGAAGGCCTTAGAACTACGATCACATGATCGCCACTTTCGATGATCGAACGACCCTGAGGGAGTATCGTTTGCTCGTCTCGAACGACGAGTCCAATGACCACGCCTTCGGGCAATGCCAAGTTCTTAATCATCGTACCGACGGCTCGACAGTCTTCATCGACGTAGTAATCGACAATGTCTCCATCGACGTTTCGCAATGAGCTAATCTCCAACGTCACCGGAGCTATCCTACGTGTCGGTACTTCGAGTTTTAAAAAACGAGCGACGGCGGGCAACGTCCAGCCCTGTACCAGTGCAGAGACCAAAACGACGAAGAAGACGACGTCGAACATTACCGACGCATGCTCCAAGTTCGCTAACATCGGGAACGTCGCCAGCGTGATGGGAACCGCGCCTTTGAGTCCAACCCATGAAAGGAACGCCAATTCCGAGCGAGCGAACTTGAATGGCGCTGCACAAACGAAGACCGCGATCGGCCGCGCGACAACGATCAATACGGCGGCAATCGCGAGTGCTGGCATCGCAACGTCCAGCAATCGACTCGGGAAAGAGAGGATGCCCAGCGCGGTGAACATCAGGATTTGGCAGATCCAAGCCATGCCGTCGTGAAACAACAAGATGCCGCGGTGAAAAACAGGACGCCGATTTCCGATCACGATGCCGGTCAAGTACACCGCCAAAAAACCGCTGCCGCCAAACGTCGCAGCCAACCCGAACGAAAACAGCCCCAGCGCTGTCGCCATGACGGGATAAAGTCCAGCGGCTTCCAAACGAATGTGCTTGAGCATCCAAGAACCGATCCAGCCGACCGCTAAGCCGACGATTGAGCCCAACACAATCTGGTTGAGGAACAAGACAAGCAAGCCGACGCCAAGCGGCTGGGCCCCCGAGACGATTTGAATCAGCCCGATCGTCAGGAAAATGGCCATCGGATCGTTCGACCCGCTTTCCACTTCCAGCGTGCTGGCCAACCTGGGGCGGATCTGAACACCACCGCCCCGCAGGACTGAGAATACGACAGATGCGTCGGTTGAACCGACGATGCTGCCCAGCAGCAGACCTTCCATGATGGAAAGCCCTAGGATCCACGCCGCTGCTAGTCCGGTAATCAGCGCGGTAATAAAAACGCCGACCGTCGCGAGAACTCCAGCCGGTTTCCATGCTGACTGAACCGACTGCAGCGGCGTTCGGATACCACCGTCAAACAGGATAATGCACAGCGCAACCGTGCCGATCCCATAAGCAAGTGAGTAATTCTCAAACTCGATTCCACCGATCCCTTCCGAACCCGCCAGCATCCCAACCACCAGAAAGACAAACAGCACCGGGACACCGAACCGGGCGGAGAACTGATTGGACGCGATGCCGAGCAACAACAGAACTCCCGTGATGAGAATCAGTGTTTCGATGCTGAGCATTGGCAGCCTGGATTAAGGTAGAACTGGGTTTCGGCTCGTCATCTTAGGCTCTCCGACTGGGTCTGTGAATCGCTTAACAAAACGCGGCCATTGGTTTTAGCTTTTAGTTATTCAACAAGCGGGCAAGTCTGCAACGAATCACATTTCCTCGGTTCAACGATGGCCGTTCAACAAGCACTTCGCAACCCAATTGCACCGCCAACACCCGAAACGGAATTGGTGACGGAAAATGGCAAATGCGGCAGGGTCACAGTGTCGTTCGGTGTTGCAGCGAAGGGATCGATCCACAGCCGCACGATCTGGACGCGGCCGGATGGGCAATCGCTTCGCCATCAAGCGCATTTTTCCTCATCTACGATTTACGATTTCGACATCTGAGACCAATGTCAGCCACCAGAATTTTGGCGTTCGTGAAGAAATCAACTTCGGAACGAGTCGAACCGCTGCGCCGGCATCGTAGCTTGTCGCCTTCGTGGACCACGCATCGAAACGCAAAAAGCCGAAGCATCGGATACACTCAGTCAACAACTCTCCAGGCACCAACCCTCGTTACTTAAAAAGAAATCGCTGCGATGATTCGATGTTTGACAATTCCGATCTTGATCGCTGCGGCGGTGATCGCCCGATCGGCCGAGGGACCAATCACGGCCGTTGGGCCAGTCACGAGCGAGCGTGACGACGTATTGCGTGCGGAGAACCGAGTGGCTTGGTGCATCGTGCCCTTTGACGCCAAGCAGCGTGGGCCAGCCGCGCGGGCCTCGATGCTCAAGGAGCTGGGGATCTCTCGTTGTGCCTACGACTGGCGCGACGAACACGTACCGACGTTCGAACAGGAAATCATCGAATACAAGAAACACGGAATCGAATTCTTTGCGTTTTGGAGTGTTCACGAAGAAGCGTTCAAGCTGTTTCAAAAGTATGATCTGCATCCTCAAATCTGGCAGACACTCGCGGACCCAGGTGACCTGGCGCCCGAAGCACGAATCGAAGCTGCCGCTCAAACGATGATGCCCCTTTGCCGTCGGACGAAACAGCTCGGTTGCAAACTCGGGTTGTACAACCATGGCGGCTGGGGTGGCGAACCGGCGAACATGGTCGCCGTTTGCCAGCGCTTGCACGAACTGGGCCAAGATCATGTTGGCATCGTCTACAACTTCCATCATGCCCATCCGCAGATTGACGAGTGGGCCGATTCCCTACCGCAGATGCAGCCATATCTGCTGTGCGTGAACCTGAACGGCATGCATCGCCAACAACAGCCGAAGATTCTCGGGATCGGTAAAGGACAACACGAACTGGAAATGATTCGCGTCTTGGTTGCCAGCGATTATGACGGTCCGATCGGCATTCTGGATCACCGTGAACAACTCGATGCACGCGAGTCACTGCTGGAAAACATGCAGGGACTCGATTGGATTCGCAGCGAACTCAACCGAGCGGGCAGCGGTGGCCCCAAACCTGGTGGCCCCAAACCTGGTGGCCCGAAACCTGGCGATGCACGAGCCAAGCCCGCGATTGAAGACGCAACGATGGGACGAGTTTTCCCAGGTGCCCAGTCGTACCGTCGACCTCCCCTCACCGTGGAGGCTTCGGTGACAATTCAAAATCCAGATCAGTACAACATTTTGGTCGCCAGTGAAACGAAGCTGTCTTCGGACCACTGGGAATTGTTCACCATGAACGGCTCGGGCAATTTGACCGCCTACTTGCCGGGCAGTGTTCCCGATCATGTGCATACCGAGGCGATGGTTTGTGATGGTCTGCCACACACCCTTGCGATGCACTATGAGCGTACACGTATGCGGCTCTATGTGGACGGCAAACAGGTCGCTGACCAAGTGATCGAGTCGGGCGAATCAGCGGGTGGAATTGCTGGGCCGCTGGCGATCGGCAGGCTGGTGGAAGGCATTTTCGGTTGCCAAGGACAAATCGAGTGGGTGCGACTTTCCAAAGGGACCCGTGATCTGGCGAACGCAGCCGATCATGCGGTTCCACGTGATGAATTGACACTCGGGTACTGGAATCTCAGTTCGCAGGGCGAGGTCGCCGCGAATGCTTCGATCGATCCCATCGAGCGAACGATCGCTGTCGATGCGCTTTTCCATCCGGAACGAATGGCGAGTTTGATTTTGCAATCGCAGCAGCACGGCGATGCCACTCGCGGTGCGAAGGTGTTCGCGGATGCCAAGGTCGCGTGCCTAACGTGCCACAAGATTTCCGAAATCGGGGGAGCCGTCGGACCCGACCTATCGACGCTGGGCAAAGACCGAACCCTCACGCAGATTGTCGAATCGGTACTTTGGCCAAAACGGGAAGTGAAACCGGAGTTTTTGACTTGGCGAATCTTGACGACCAACGGTGAGGTTGTGAGCGGATCTAGGATTGCCGACCAAGAAGATGACGATGCAGTGACACTGCGAGATTTCGCAACCGGATCAATCACTCGAATCGCGGTGGACGATATCGAATCTGAAGCCGCTGGCGGCACAGTGATGCCCGACGGCCTGGCCAACTCGATAACGAACGGTCAACTCGTGGACTTGATCCGTTTTCTCAGCGAACTCGGTGGCGACGGCAAGCCGCTGAGCGATTCGTTGCAACAAACGATGCGTGACTCCGCCACACGCGGCATGCACGCCCACGATGCGGCTGAGTTTTCGGTTTCCCAAGCACCACTCGACGCCGCTCGTCGGCCACACTCGGGCCACCCGGTTAACCGCGACCGGTTGTACGACTTTTACACCAAGCAAGCCGAGCATTTTCGCACTCAACCGCAGCGTCCGATGTTGATTGGGCCTTACCCTGGTTTGGATGGTGGCGACCAAGGTCACTGGGGCAATCAAGACGAACAGACTTGGGCGGATGGAAGTTGGAACGACGCCAAACTCGGCTCCGTGCAGGCGGGTGTGTTTCGCGGCGGCGGTAAAACGGTCGCTCGCGGCGTCTGTGTTCGCTTGGGTGAAAACGACGAACTTGCGACATGTTTCAATCCCGACACGTTGACCTACGACGCCGTTTGGACAGGCGGTTTTGTATCGCTTGATGCGACCCGTCACGGGTTCGTCGGGGGCCTCAGGATGGACGGTGAGCTTGTCGAAACACCAGCAACGATGGCCCCGACGAAAGCACCGGATCAACCTTTTCGCTACCACGGGTTCTATCGGTTCGGAAATCGAGTGGTGTTTGCCTACCGAGTGGGTGAAGTCGAGTACTTGGATGCACCTTGGTCGGACAACGGAAGCTTCACGCGGGAAGTCGCACCGCTTGAAGCTCATTCGCTTCGCGAAGCAGTCTCCGGCGGTACCGCCCAGTGGCCCGACTTGATTGAAACCAAGATCACTCTCGGCTCTGGCCGACCTTACGCCATGGATACCATTGAGTTACCAGCGGACAATCCTTGGAAGTTGCCGGTTTTCTGTGGCGACCACGATTTTCTTGCCGATGGTAGCGCGATGCTGTGCACGATGCAGGGGGACGTTTGGCAGGTGTCGGGATTGGAACTGGGGGGACGCCCGTCGGAGGTTGCACGGTGGCGCCGCTTCGCATCCGGCTTGCATCATCCGTTGGGGTTGGTGGTCGCTGACGGACAAGTCTATGTGCAATGTCGCGATCAATTGACGCGATTGGAGGACAAGAACGGTGACGGCGAAGCAGACTTCTACGAGTGTTACAGCAACGCCTTCACTACCTCGCCCGCGGGTCACGATTTCATTTGCGGGTTGCAGCGTGATGCGAGCGGTAATTTCTACACGGCGTCGGGTAATCAAGGGCTGCTGCGGATCACCGCCGACGGCGCGCGTGTCGAGACCGTCGCGACCGGATTTCGCAATCCAGACGGACTCGGGATTTTGCCCGACGGAGGTTTGACAGTGCCTGTTTCCGAAGGCGACTGGACGCCAGCGTCCGCAATCTGCCTGGTCCCTCCCACGACTCCCCAAACCACCGACCATTCACTCCATTTCGGATACCCCGGGAAAAAGCACAGCCACACGCCCGAGTTGCCGTTGGCATATCTGCCTCGCGGTATCGACAACAGTGCCGGTGGGCAAGTGTACTGCGCAAGTGATGCCTTCGGACCGTTGCGGCATCAACTGCTGCACTTTTCGTTTGGCACCGGATCATGGTTTGTCGTACTTCGTGACGAAGTCGATGGGCAGGTTCAAGGAGCCGTCGTTCCCATGACGGGTGATTTTGCATCGGGTGCTCATCGAGGTCGCTTCAGTCCAGTGGATGGACAGCTTTACGTTTCCGGCATGAGCGGCTGGGGATCGTACACGGCACAAGACGGCTGCTTTCAACGCATTCGATTCACGGGTGATCGCGTTCAAGTCCCGGTCGGCTTTCACGTCTACGAGAATGGCGTGCGAGTGACATTTTCTTCGCCGATTGATCCGGCAATCGCCGGGGATCCCACACAGCATTTCGCGCAGTGCTGGAATTACCGCTACAGCGATGCCTATGGGTCGCCGGAGTTGTCGACGACGCACCCAGGAGTTTCCGGACACGATCCGCTGTCGATCTCAAAGGCCGTCGTGCTTGAGGATGGTTGCTCACTGTTTCTTGAGCTTGCTGATCTACAGCCGGTCAGCCAATTGCATCTGCGCTTGCATGTCAACGACGACGACGCATTGACGTGCTCGCCCAGCGGCAGCGGGCACGATTTGTTCGTGACCGTTCACAAGTTGGATCAACCCTTCACGGACTTTGACGGATACGCGCCCCGCGAGAAAACGGTCGCCGTGCATCCGCTCTTATCCGACTTGGCCACCGAGGAAGTAAAAACCTTGAATCCGTGGCAAGAGAAAATTGCAGCAGCACGCGAGATCGAAATCGCAACCGGTCACAATTTGACTTTCACGACGAAACACTTCCGCGTCAAAGCGAACGAGCCGATCGCCTTGAAATTGACGAATTCCGATGTGGTTCCCCACAATTGGGTGCTGGTGCGACCGGCGACGCTACAGCAGGTTGGAGAACTAGGCAATCGACTGATCGCCGATCCACGAGCGGCCTCACGTCACTACATCCCCGAGACCGACGCAGTGCTCGTGTACACCGACATCGTCCAGCCCTCTGGAGAACAAACGATCCACTTCATCGCTCCACCAGCAGCGGGAAACTATCCATTCCTCTGCACGTTTCCCGGCCACTGGATGGTCATGAACGGCACGATGATTGTTGAGTGAGCGCGTTAGGCTTTCTTTTTCAGTTCCCTTGAGCTAGCCGCTTGGGCGTCGACAAATAGTCGATTCGGACAACTTTCTTCGTTGCAATGCGTTGCCTTGCACGCATCGCCAGATGACAAAGATTCGGCATCGCGGTCGCCAAACGGCGCATTGCTCTCATGCCTTCTCGGACCTCAGCCGAGGGAGTTTCGCTTCCCATTCGCGGCGCATGGAAGCTGGCATGTCAAGGTTTGCTTGGGGCGGTGAAAGGGACAAGCACCAATGCTGAATGCCTGCAGCCAAAACACCAGAGTCGAGGCCCGACTTGCACGCCGGTCGAGAGAGCATTGAAAATTCCAAAAAAGGAATCGCGGATCGACGGCTCAACTGTCCCGTAGCAGACCTGACTGGCCACTAGCAGACCTGACTAGCAATTTTCTGACGTATTTCGGAGATTTGTACTTCGCTGAATGGGATTCGGTTTACCATCGAGCGGTCGCCCCCAATGGCCAAAGACGCTCCCCCCATCGACGCCGATGCAATCGATTTCCTCAACATTCCAGATCGTCACGCCGGCAAACGATCCCGAACTTTGGGACAGCTTCGTGAGCCGGCATCCGGCGAGAACGGTCTTTCATCTCTCTGGAATGTGTCGCGCTTTTGATGAATCGCGAAAATTCGCTTCTTTGGCGGCAGCAGCCAGGGGCGATGACGGCGAGATCCTCGCGCTCATCGCTCCGATTCGTGTCGATGCCCTTTCATCCATGCCCCGGCAACTGACGTCCCGCGCGATCATGTTTGGTGAGCCGCTTTGTTACTCGACTCCCAACTCGACCTCGGCCATGAGAGCTTTGCTCGATCATCATTCACGAAACTCGAAGCATCATGTTTTGCTAACAGAGGTTCGTTCCATCATGACGTCCGTGACCCAATGCCCAATCTTGGCTGACCAGGGTTATCAGTCCCGACCGTTCTGTAACTATGTCATCAATTTGCAAGCGAGCGAAGCTGAGTTATGGAAAAATATCGGCAAGCAAACGCGAGCTAGTATCAATCGTTCAGCGCGTCGCGGTGTCCGAGTCGAGACCGGCAACGATAATTCGCTCAAAGAGCGTGCCCACGCATTCATCAAGCAAAGCCTCAAACGATCGCTGGTGCCGTTCCCCGCCAGCGATCTCTTCCAAAATGTACGCCACAACTTGGGCGACGTATTACAAGTGCGCGTGGCGACCTATCAGGGCGAAGACGTTGCGGGCACCGTCAGCCTCGCTTGGGGCGATCGGTTCTTCGCTTGGTATGGCGGCACCAAGCGATTGAGGAGCGTCCAACCATTCGCGTCAATCGTTTGGGACGAGATTAAATGGGCGCGTGCTCAAGGATTCCGCTTCTACGATTTCGGTGGCGCCGGCGACCCCACACAACCGTACGGACCCCGTGAATTCAAGTCCCGTTTCCACGGCAAACTCGTCCAGTACGGCCGTTGCACCGAAATCTACTCGCCGCGTTTGTTGGCGTTGGCTGAACGTGGTTACAAATCGTTGAAATACTTCACCGGTGTGCATTGAGAGTCCTGACTTTCAATAGCCACGCATTCTTAGGTTTTTTTTCCTTGTTTCTTCCCGCCGTGTTGGCTCAAGCGAGGCCAACTTCGGATGGCGATCTACCTCGTTGGGGGCTATCGATTCACCTGGCTCGAAACACAACCCGACGAATCCCGGCGGTGAGCAATTGTCGCGCGCTGTCTTAGGGCCGAAACAGAGCTAGAATGATTTTTTCAGCGAAGAACGTTTCGTGAATTTACTATCGCAGATATGACGCTATGCTGGGGGCGCTAACGGACTGGGACCAGATCGCGAGATCTGGCTTCAATACGAGTGTCACTCGATCACTCCCCCCCTCAGGCGCATGCATGTCCTCTTCCAATGAACCGACCGTGCCAGACCCTAGCGCGGCAGCGTCGTCTGAAACGTCGGGGAATCGTTGGACGTTCTTATCGAATCACGCACACGTCTTGATCGTGCTGTACGCGAATCCGAATTTGGTGCTTCGCGAGGTCGCGCTGAAAGTGGGGATTACTGAGCGAGGCGTGCAGCGCATCGTGCTCGACCTGGAAGATGGAGGCTTCATCAGTCGTCGCAAAGTGGGCCGCAAAAATCACTACGAAGTCAACATGGACCAACCGCTGCGTCATTCGCTCGAAGCGCATCGCAGCATCGGCGAATTGCTCCAGCTGATCACCGGATGATCGCTAAGTCTTTGGGAAAAACGGCTTCTGAACTTTTCGGCGATTCTTCCCATTTCCCAGAGACGCTGATTGCAAATGCCCCAGATAGCGATGTCAAAAACACGCATCGCATCTCGCGTGTCGCAAGTTCCAAGTCGCGTCAATCACCGTTTTTGCCGCGTCCAATTGGCCTTGTAATGCGATTGTGCAACCCACCCGAAAAGCCGGGCAAGTTGCCATCGTCTGGGCAATTATTTTCCGACTAAACGGCGCTGACGCTTCGCTTGCGGCGTGTTCGCCAGGCAAGACCGGCCGTCGCAAGCCCAATCGCCAGTGATGTTGGCTCTGGGACGGGAGCACCCGAGAACGCGACTTCAGAAAAGCCAGTGTTGATGGTGCTGCCCCAGTTGCTGGTGACCGTGAATCGAATGAATTGGGTGGTGACGGGTGCGAAAGTCGCAATTTGCGGAGCACGACGCTGGCCCAGGATCGCTTGAACTACCGAGAGAGTGACCCGATTGAACGACGTCGGAGCGCCGGCGATCGTCACAAAATTGATCCCGTCGGTGGACGACTGGATGGTCACACCGTTGATGCCGTTGCGGCCAAGCTGGCCGTTGAGGCTTTCCAAACCATTATTGTTCCAAAAACTAAGCCCATCGACGACGAACGCTTCGCCCAAGTCAAAGTCGATGTTGCCCGTCGTGACTCCAACCCCAGAGTTCCAAGAGTTGAGCGGTGTCGACAGTCCGTTGGTTGCCGTGAGTCGCGGGGCGGCATTCAGGCCACGTCCATTGATCGTATTGCCAAGATTGGACAGCGTGTTGCCCATGTCGCTCGTCGCAGAAGCGGGAATAATCAAGCCCGCATTCGCTGTACTGGCGGCCGCGAGTAAGAGCGTTGCCGCTGAGAGGGCGATGGCAAAGCAAAATCGTTTTGCTGACATTACGGAGCGTTTCCTGGCCCAAGTGACCGATTCGAGATAGTCTTCATCGTACGAAACAGCTCGTATCCCCCGAAGATTACTTTCATTCTTCCTAAAATAAATCCCTTCCCGCCAATAAACCAGCTGGTCACCCCCCAGAAGAACTCGCAAAGCTTCGTTTCGGCCTACGGGACCTCCTCGGGATCTACGACGAGTTCGACTTGGTGAGCGTCAAACTCGACGAGACAATCTTTTCGCAGCATAAAATCGAGCTGCGAGGGTTTCTGCAGTCGGACTGTGACGGTGCCGTTATCCGCATCGACGCCGTCCAGTTTACCGCGGACGAACTCTTCAGCCGCCGTGGTGGTGATCCGGCACCGGACCGCCCGATTGTCGCTTTCGAGTGCGCTCGCGAATGGGTCGTTAGTTTCTTCGTCAGCCGATCCTTGGTCAGCGCTGGATTTCGGAAAATAGACCATGGCGTGGACGTGGCCGCTGGGCAGCCGGTCGTTCCAGGCAAGTGAATCGGCGACGGATTCATTGTAGGCCCACCAAGCATTGGCGCGATCGCTGTAGATCGCCCGCGACTCGCTGCTAAGTGCTTGACGAGCCAATTCCCAGATCATTCGTTGATCTCTAAACGGGTCATCTCGAGCGGCGTCTACAGTACGAATGCCGCTGGCGAGCGACTCGATGACGATCGCTTGCTGGCATGCGGCGAGCGTTTGCTTGATCGCGTCACCGGTTGCGGTGGACGCCTCGGGTTTGGCCGTCGAAATCGTCACGAGATAATCCGATCCGCCCGCGATGCGAATCAACCAACTCAATGAGTTGAGGGTCGGTTCGAGATGCGCGACTTCATGCGGCAGTTCGATCACGTTTTTTACCCACCGCTCGATGTCGGCATGTTCGATTTGCCGAGTCGATTCGTTGATCACAACCGTGGTGTCATCACCGAGCGGCTGAGCAGCGTGAACGGTGTATTCGCTAGCGATGCGTGCAGCGGTATCGCGATTCGCGGCGAGTATCGATCGGACAACGCCGTCACCCAGCCAAGTGGTGACATTCCAGGTTTCGAACTCTGCCAACGCGGTGAACAGTTCCTCGGTGTCGCCTTGTCGAAGCAGCAGCTTCGCGCGGGCGAATTGCGCGTCGACAGTGTCGAATAGATCCTCATTGGTCGCGGCGATCTCAACGAACTTCTCGGCGGCGGCGAAGTGTTCTCGGCTGATGAGCGCATCGAGGTATTGTCGAGATTGATGATAGGGAACGTCGTCCGACGAATCGCGATCGAAGTTCGAAAGCTTTCCTAGAGCCTGCTGCATTGCTTGGATGGTTTTATGCGTCTCGTTGTCGAGGTACACGAG
>JBBSJZ010000086.1:0-14827 GCA_038256795.1 Pirellulales bacterium
GATTATGCCGGCGAATCACGCCAAATTCGGCAAGAAGGGTCGGCGCTCGCGGTCACTCTCGGCTTCGCGCTGGTGATGATCTACCTTGTGCTATCCGCCCAATTCCATTCGTTCCGCGACCCGCTCATTGTGCTCGCCGGTTCAGTGCCGTTGGCGATCTCCGGGGCGCTCACGCTCACATTCCTGGATCTGACGACCATCAACATCTATTCCCAGGTCGGGCTCATTACCCTCGTCGGTCTCGTCGCCAAGAACGGGATTCTCATTGTCGAGTTCGCGAATAGTTTGCAAGAACAAGGACTGACCAAGAGTGCCGCGATCATCGCCGCGGCGCAAACGCGATTGCGCCCGGTGTTGATGACGAGTGCTGCGACGGTTCTCGGTCACTTCCCGCTCGTTCTTGTCACCGGCCCGGGCGCCGAAGCTCGCAACAGCATCGGTATCGTCCTCGTCGCCGGGATGGCGATCGGCACCCTGTTCACACTCTTCGTCGTCCCCGCCCTCTATCAACTGCTCGCGGCAAATCACCGCAGCGAATCGCACGATGACTTCGACGATGACGTTGAGGACCGACCTCGTCGCCAACGCGAACCGACTCCGCTCGTCGTCTCAATTTAGTTCGTTTCGCCGCCTTCGGGACGCAGTAGCGGGAACAGGATCACGTCGCGAATCGAGCGATTGCCGGTGAGCAACATCACCAAACGATCGATGCCGATGCCGAGCCCACCCGCGGGCGGCATCGCGTAGCGGAGCGCACGGACAAAGTCGTGATCCATCTTGGCCATCGAGTCCTCTTCGTCTTGACCCTCGAGCTGGGTCTCGAACAATTGCTGTTGCAAATCGGGATCGTTCAATTCGGTGTAGGCATTGGCGAGTTCCATGCCACAGATGAACAATTCGAATCGCTCGGCGATGGTGTCGTTGTCGCGTTTGCGTTTGGTTAGCGGGCAAATGCTGGCGGGATAGTCGATGACAAAGATCGGACCGGAAAGTGAATCCTCGACGGTTTCCTCGAAGATCTCGTTGCGAACTACGTCGGGGTGTTTGCCCTCGGTCTTGAGATGAAGCTTCGCGGCGAGTGCCATGATCGCGTCTTCTTGGGCGGGATCGGTGGGGTCGATGCCGGTCGCTCGTTGGAAGAGATCCGCGTACGTGGCACGCTGGAATGGCGGCGTGAAGTCGACCATTTGGCCCGCGAACTCGCGTTTGTATCCGCCGCCGATGGCATTGATCGCGTCACAGATGATTTTTTCGGTGAGCTCCATCATCGTGCGATAGTCTCCATAGGCTTGGTACAGTTCAATCATCGTGAACTCGGGATTGTGCCGGGGGCTCGTCCCTTCATTGCGATAGACCCGTCCCATCTCGTAGACCCGTTCCATGCCGCCGACCATCAAACGTTTGAGGTGCAACTCGAGAGCGATCCGCAAGTACAGTTGCATGTCGAGAGTATTGTGGTGAGTCACGAAGGGGCGGGCGGCGGCACCTCCGGCGATCGCGTGCAGTGTCGGGCCTTCGACTTCGCAGAACCCTTGGGCATCGAGCGTGTTGCGAATGCTCTTGATGATCTTGGTGCGATCCAAGAACGTCTTCATCACACCATCGTTGAACGCCAAGTCGGCGTAGCGCATGCGTTGACGCATGCCTGGGTCGGTCATCCCCGCGTGCTTGTCCGGTGGCACTTCGAGCATCTTGGTTTGGAAATAGAGGTTCTCAGCAAACACCGTCAACTCGCCGGTATTTGTACGTCCCAAGCGGCCTTCACAGGCCACCAAATCGCCGAGGTCAAACAGTTTGGCGAGTTCAAAATCGGATTCACCGACTTGGCCGAGTCCGATAAAGATCTGGATATCGCCCGACCAATCGCGGAGCGTCACGAAGATCAATTTTCCCTTGTCGCGAAGCAGCATGATGCGTCCGGCGACGCGAACCGTCGGTCCCGTTTCTTCGCCGGGGCCGTTGTCCGATTTCCACTTCCGGTAATCGAGCTCGGGCGTGAACTCGGGTAGTCCCAGCGTCTCGCCCGAAGCCTTCACGAATTGGACTTCGCTGGCTCGCGAGACACATTCACTCACCAGGGCACGATCGTCAAAACGGCTGCCCCACGGATCGACGCCCCGCTCGGTCAACAGACGCAATTTTTCGCGGCGGGCAACGCGGGGGTCTTTCAACTCGTCTTCGCTTGGTCGATCGTTCATGCTTCGGTAGGCTCGCGGTTTGATATGGGGGTAGCGGCGGATTGTCGGCAGCAATCGCCAGAAACGCAACCACAAGCGACGATCGTCCCGGCTTTGCCCCTCGCCGGACAGCAAATTCACGCAGACGCCGCTTCGGATGGAAGCTAGACTCCGAGGGTCTAAAAACCAAGTTTCGACGGAGCTCGCTCAGCGTCCCCTGCCATGAACCACGATTTACCGCCCGAAAGCGTGAGAACGGATCATCCTGCGAAATCACCGGTACCGGCTGCGAAGGCAATCGCCGCTGTCGCCCGCCAAGCCTCGATATTGGTCGTCGATCCGGCCCCACTCTCGCTACTCGCGATGGCCGGAATGTTCCACGGGCAAAATTACCAGTGCGTCTGTGCCCGCGATACGGCGACGGCACTACGGGCGATCGAGTTGGGCGTGCAGGACTTGGTGGTGTGGGACGTTGCCGATGATGCCGCAGCAGCTCTGGCGGCGCTGCAACAGCTTCGTGAACAACCCGAGCACGCCCAAATCCCAGCGATCATGCTGGCCGAATCACGCTGGGCGGGTTTGGAAAAGCGGACGGAAGCGTCTTCCCAGCCCACGCGATGCCTGTTCAAGCCCATCGATCCGCATTCACTCGCCGCCGTGGCGGAGCAACTGTTGTGGCTGCCACAACTCGAAAACGCACATCGTCGTCGCGGTAGCCGTCCGAGTCGCCCCGGCTGGATCACGCTTTGAAAAGCCCTGTCCTGGCGAGGTCTACCCGCAAAGTTGACTCGCAAAGTCGCTTGACATTCACCTGCCGAGTCAGCTAATCCCTAAGAATCGCCAAAACGCGCGGACCGCCTCCCGGTTCGCGATTTCCCTGGAATTCCAAGAGACACTCGATGTTCCGAATCGCTGGTTTTTTTCTGCTCTTGAGCATGGCAACCGTCGCGGCAAACGCTGCTGAAATCGTTCGCTATCGGCTACCGGATTGGAAAGCGAAACACATCCATGATGCCAAGAAGGCGGACACGATCGCCGAAACGCTGAAGAAACTCGGTTGTGAATTGAAACGGGAAGAGCACAACGGGCACATCGACGTCAAATATCGATGCCCCGAGTGGAAGCAACTCGAACTGGGTTCACACGACGACGCCCACAAGTGGGAAAAGTGGTTGAAGGAATATGATTTCCAAACCGAGCACAAGCATTGACCTTTTCCGCCGGCGCCGTCCGCGGCATCGTCTCCGCCGTCCGCACGGCTCAAAATCTGGTTCAATCCGTCCAGGAATCGATCGGGTTTGACCGCGTGCTCGCTGGCGAGGCGGCTACCTCCGCCCTCACGGAGGGACTTGAGACGACTCAATCGCTTCTCGAACAGACGGCCGATGCGATTCGCAAACGACTGACCGGCGACGGGCTAGCGCCGGTCGGAATGTTGACGTTCACGACGCGAAGTGATGGGTCGTTAAAGTTGGAAACGCGGAGCGACCGGGCGGCGGCGATCGAGTCGGCAACTGCGGCCGACTCCGGATTGCGCCGAATGGTGGCACGTCTGCACGCGAGTTTGGGGGCAACATCGATCGATGTTGGGCCCGTTGCCGGAACCGCGACGAGCGGCCCAGCGGCCAGCGTCGAGCTGTCACGCTAGAACGCCCGACTTGACGCATGGCAGCGGCTCAGCGAACATAGCGATCTGCATCAGCCGGAGGATAAGCGAATGGCTAGCAGGCTGATTCGAAATCAGTTGCCCAGTAATGGGTTGCGGGTTCGAGCCCCGTGTCCTCCGCTGCACCATCAACGCCCTCGGAAACACCATGTTTTCGAGGGCGTTTTTCTTAGGCCCCTCGCTCGGTGCCACATGAATCACTGCGGTGATCCCCGCGTCGCTGGCGACCTCACCTGATCGCGATTGCCTACTTTTGTTGCAGGGGGTGAATGACGACGGTCCTGATCGAACCCCTTCGCTGCGGCTAGGGGAGCTGAAGGTACGTGGCACACTTTTTGCCTTGCTTAGCGGAGCACTGCGTCGCCGGGTGGTAACGCCCATTTCTGAGCACGCTGATAGCCACACTGCGATGGAGCAAGTATGAGTTCTGGATTTCTGATTGATATGGACGGCGTCATTTACCGTGGAAGCCAGTTGATTCCCGGTGCCAAACAATTCATCCAACGGTTGAAGAACGAAAATATTCCGTTCATCTTCTTGACGAACAATAGCCAACGCACACGGCGCGACGTGACCACGAAACTGGGGCGGATGGGGATCGACGTGGACGAGTCGCATATCTTCACCTGCGCCATGGCGACCGCGCGCTATCTTGCCGCGCGAAAGCCGGGCGGTACCGCGTATGTCATCGGCGAAGGAGGATTGTTGCAGGCAATGCACCTCAACGGGTTTTCTATTGTCGATCATTCGCCAGATTTCGTTGTCGTGGGTGAGGGACGTACGGTCACCCTCGACGTCCTTGAACAGGCCGTGAATATGATCATGGGCGGAGCCAAGTTGATCGCCACGAATCTCGACCCCAACTGCCCCACGAAGACGGGGACGCGTCCGGGTTGCGGCGCGACGGTTGCCTACTTGGAAACCGTCACGGGGATCAAGGCATTTGGTGTCGGTAAACCGAGCCCCATCATGATGCGCGCCGCACGCAAGGAACTCGGTTTGGCGACGTCGCAAACCGTCATGATCGGTGACACCATGGAGACGGACATTCTGGGAGGCGTCCAGATGGGATACCGCACCGTGCTGACACTCACAGGCTCGACACGGCGAGAGGATCTAGTTCGTTATGCCTACGCGCCCGACGTCATTGTCGATTCGATCGCCGAACTTTGTGAACTCGCCACGTTCGTGGAAAAGCGTCTGCCGATCGGTAACGTGGAAGACGATACGATTCGCAATCTCGATGAATGGAGGCGATCCGCCGCGTTGAGCTGACGAACGGCTCAACTCACGACCCAGATTTCCACATGGGCCCCTTAATCATGTCCTCTCCCCCCAAAACGCAGGGGGGGGAATTGGCTCAAGAAACTCGCATCACTCTGGAAACAACTCGAGCGAGATTCGATCGAGCTGCTCAGCGGTGAAGAATCCTTCACCACCATGTTTGCCGCCACGGACAACGCGAAAAATGACGGGTAATTTTTGGCGTTGGTAGGCTGCTTCGAGTTCGAGGCTCTGCTCGATCGGCATTTGAGGGTCTTGATCGCCGTGGACCAACCACAGCGGTGGATCACTCGCATCAACGTGCGACGCAGGACTCGCCAGTCGAGCCAACTCAAATTTTTCGCGAGGTTGTCCGCCGAGAAGCAACTGCAGCGCCGGGACGCGAACACTCAAGCCATGCGGCGTCGACTGGTCAAGGATAGTTACCAGATTGCTTGCACCAAAGAACGATACGATTCCTTGGACCTCCGAAGTCACACCGAGATTCTGGTCACCGGCGAGTTCGGCGACGTCGGAGGTCGTGCCGACGAGCGCGGCTAAGTGTCCTCCGGCGGATGAGCCCGCGATGGCAAAGCGGGCCGGATCGAGCTGGTATTCGACTGAATGGAGGCGGAGCCAGCGAATGGCTGAGTGGATATCGTGCGCTTGAGCGGGAAATGGCGCCGCTCCACTGAGCCGATAATCGACACTGGCGATCGCGAAGCCGTGCTGAAGCCAACGACCCACCGGCATCTGATCCTTGGATCCACTACGCCAAGCACCGCCGTGGACCCAGATGATGAGAGGCGCGGCGTCGATTGAAGCTTTTGGCTGGTACAGATCGAGCTGTAGCGATTGTCCGTCAACGCGTGCGTACTCAAGATCGCGAAACTCGGGCGAGATCCCAGTCGGCGAAGGTTCCACGGCCGCTGCAGGCATCCCAGCAATAACGACCATGGCTACGATCCAAGCCAAGGCTTTGGCCATGAACTTGGTAATGAGATTGCAATGCGTTCGCATCAAAATGGCTTCAGTGGGCGGGCGTTGACAACTCCACAAATCGAATGATGCATTGTGGCATCATCCCGACAGGGATTGAAGCCATGAGCCGTACGTAAGCGTTACCTACGTTCATAATTGCAAAACGAGAACACTGACCCTCGAAGGGTCGCAGCAAAGTCGATGTAAGACCCCTTCACGGTCGAATTGGATAACCTCTGGTTAGCCGGTGGTGTTCGTTTCGCTCAAACCAACTGTTCACCGCTGAAATCCATTTGGGGATTAACCTCGACGAAATGTTTGGAATGAAGAGGGCAGAGTCCAGGAACGAATGATGGCGCGACAATTCCGTCGGCGCAGAAAAAAACCCGCCTGCCGAAACACAAGGTGAATTTCGACAAGCGGGTCATTTGTCTCGCGTTCCCCTAAGAGAACCGTATCTCTAAGGACGATGATCGCGAGTGGGGTGGCCATGCCGTAGCATCGGCCCGCCGACATGAACTACGGGTTACCACCCCGTTGGCTAGTACAGCAATAATCCACTTGATCACCTTCCTTTCGTTAACTTTGTTTGACGAAGCTCGGTCCGGTGCCAACCAGAATGAACCGACGGTTCGTGCTGAATAAGTTAGTCGTGACGCGTTATCACGACCCGACATGTCCATTATCGCACCCTGGCTAGGCCGAGGCAAGAAAAAATTTGGACACATTTTTGAGACGAACTTTTCGGCCACAAGGTTCGCGATATTGAGTTAGAAATCGGCATCAGTTCCCTACGGCATCGGCAGCGGGGACCGTGCGCGGTGGGCTTCGGCTCGGCATCAGGCTGGTTTGTCGACTTCGTACATCACGATGACCAAAATATCGCTGGCGGCGAACGAGCTCAGTCCGCCTCCCATGCTGGTACTCGGTGGCGTGTTGTGCGGCGCGATGTTGCCGGTCATGGAAAGGATGCGAGCGCCGCTCTTGCGCATCCAGCGGTTGATCTCGCGTTCCAATTCCGCGAGGTCGGAGTCGACGCCTTTGAAGAGTTTGACTTGTTGCATAGTGACGATTACCGGGAAGACGGTGGCGGGGAGTACGACGGATCCGACAAAGCTTGCTGCAGTTGTGCCTGATACGTTAACTCATCCGCAGTCATCGGGCGCGGTTGGGGCGGGGGAGTTTTTGCGGGATCCCAAATTCGCAATTGCACCTCGTCGATCATCACTTCGCCGGCACCGATGAGCTCGAACATCACCCGCACCTCGGACTCGGCCATCGTTTGACGGTAAAGCCGCACGGGTGTCCATGCGGATTGGCCACGAACGAGCAGCCCCAATTCTTGACCACCGGTGCTGTCGTACACCAGCAACCCCTGATGCGGTCCCCCGAACCCGATGGTGCGAACCATGGCGTCGATCCGCACCGCCGTGCCGGCGGGGATGCGGACGCCGGGACTCGTGATTTGAACGACGGTGCCTTCGTAGCCACCGGGAAGCTGCTCGTCGGTTAGCGGCGTGACCTTGGCCTGGAGAGCACTCCCGGACACCGCCCCACGCTGCACCAGTGCGACATCGCTGGCCGCGCGACCTTGCAGCCGTTGACCGAAGTTCCAATTCGCACCGCTGAGTGATTGAGCATCATCGAGGCTGCCCGCCGGCAAGCGATTCTTTCCCCAGCCCGGATCGCCCAGCAGTGGCAACCAGGCGATCTGGACGGGAAGATTGCCCGCTAACGCGGGTGGACAGCTCGTCGGACGTGGCCAATCCGGCATCAGGGATTCAGTGAGTTGCCAATCGCTGCGCAGGGCCCAAGCATCCGCCCGCCGCGCCATCCGCAAGCTCGCTTCGACATCCCCGGCACGGAACGTCGGCTCGGCATCGGCGAGCGTTTGTGCGGCGACATTGGCAAGGTTGCTTTGACTGGCCCCGCGTAGCACCCGGGCGGCCGTAGCCAATTGCCAATCGTCAACGGATCGGCGCACATGTTCTTCGGTGAGTTGCCAGCGATCGAGGCTGGCTTGGTGGGCGAATCGACTGGCCGAACGACTGAGTTGACCACCGAGACTGGGGTCGCTGCTCATGAACAGAATTTCCACGGCATCGGGCGAGACGACTTGGACCGCGGCGCCACCCGATGTCGATTGTGTCGGCAATCGTTCAGCGGAAAAATGCGTCAGCCGCCACACGGTTCGATTCGCGTCGCCGGGCGGTAGCAAAATTTCGACCGACGCGCCGTCACCCGCGAGCACTTCGGGACCGCGCGTCGCCGCCGTCGTGAGCAAGAAAATCTCAGCGTTGCCGACCGTAAGCCGCCCGCCATGATACGGAGCTCCGGCCAAGAGCGGAGGCGATTGCGGCGTGGCACTGGCGATCCAGGGGGCGATCATCGCCACCATCCGATTGACGTAGCTCAGTGCGATGCTGCGTTGGCTGTCCAGCGGCGTCCCCGAAGCGAGCGAACGCGTGGAACGAAAGAGGATCGCCCGCGGCCGCGTTTCGAGCGAGCGAATCGTTTGCATCCACATGGTGTGCCACTGGAAGTGATCCGTCCTCGGTGCCCCAATTCGATCGGCGATCGAATCGGTTTGCGCCAGCAGCGATTCCGGTGGCATGCAGGCGACGCCGATCGCGGTCTCGACTCGCTCATTGAGCGCCGCGCGTTGATTTGCCAATCCGAGCATTTCTTCCTCAGCCATCAAGCCTCGAATCGGTGGCGGCAAGTCGTAAATCATCGCGTCGACGAGCGGTTCGTATTGACGTCGAGCCTCGAGCGGTGCCGCGATGATCGGGCGCTGCCACAGCCGCGGCCAAGCTCGCAAGCGTTGACTTGTCAGTGTGGCCGCATTGAGGCGGCCCAGATCCAACTGGGCGCCCGAACCGATGTACCAAGCGGCAATCGGTTCCAGCAAACTTTGCAGCGCCGGATCGGGCGCGGTCGGCGGCGGTGCGTAAACCAAAAGTCTGGCTTGAATCGCCTCTTGCAAGATCGCTGCATCCGGCGTCCGGGCGAGCAGCACCGCGTCAAATCCGAGCGAGCGAACCCAACTGAGCGGCTCACCATTGTGCTGCAAAATACGAGTGACTTGCCCGAGTGGAAACGCCGGCGCGTCGGTCCACGAGGCGTCGTCCGCGAAATCATCCCCCATCGACGTACCCGGCTCCGTGGCGGCGCCGATGCGCCGCGCGGCCACGGGCTCATCCGGTGTCCGATGCTCGACGGACACCATGCCATCGACGTGCAATTCATCGATCCTCAACGTCGTGGTCCCTGGACCGCTGTAAGCGTTGAGCACGACCGCGTCCACCAACGGATCTCGCAAGTCGGCATCACTGCCATATTCACGTCGCATCGCGATCGTCTTGAGCTTCAACTCGCGCTGGATCGAGCCAATGCCGATCGGTGCGAACTCCCCCGGTCGCGCGTAGGTCGTGCCAAAGACATAAACCGAGCGCGCTCGCCGCGTGATTTCATCGCGGTGATGCGGATAACGTATGCGAAAGCCAATGCGAAAACCTTCGCGGGCGCTCATCACGCTGACATTCGCCCGCAAGTCATCGATCGCCCGCACCGGTTCGATCGGGTACACCAAAATCGCTTCGCTACCGAGCATCGCGGTGAGCGTGATCGTCTCGCAAGCGCGACCATCCAAGCCACCGTCGGCCAAGTGGTTTTGCGAAATCACGCGAGCGTTGCAATCTTGGTGGTCCAGGTACCAACGCGGCGGATAGGCATCGAGCGCATCGTAGAGCTGGGCCGACGCAGGCATCCCGCCGCCCACGACCCACGCGATCGCCACAACACCATGAATCAAAAGTGTCCAGTCGCCTCGCGACGCGCACGCGACACCCCGCAACGTTTGCCGAACCAGCACGTTGAACGCGAACTTCGTGGAAGAGCGTTTCGTTGGTCGCATTGATTATTGACCCAGGATCGCAGCCGCGAAACAATCGCCACTCGACGCGTGAGCGCCCGCAAGCTTCAGTGACGGATCGTGCCCCAGCACCACATCGTGTTGGGAAAACACCACACCGCTCATCGATGCACTGAATTCGATCCTAAAGCGTTTGAATACCAAGATTTAAGTTCGTAGGCCAAGGGGAAACCGTGTTGCATTTTCGCAACACCGAAACCTCGTGTACGATGACCGTGATTGGTGTGTAAGTGCTGTTGTGGAAACGACTTACGTGATGATTTTGGGTGTTTCCACAGGGATGCGGCATCGCGAGTGCATTGGATGCAATGACAACAAGTGACACGAAACTGACCGCGACCCTGGAGCGACTCTCTTATGCAAAAGATTATCGGAAACACTGAGAACCGAGCTGACGAAACCCCCGTTGAGCTGCAAGAGATGGCCCAAGCGATCGAGGCACTTCCCGCTCGTTATCGTGACGCTGTCGCCCCAGCCCTGACCCGCGTGGTCGAATGCAGCACTCGCCGCCGCCGCATTCTGAACTTGGTCCAAGAAGCCCTATCGCAATTGCGACTGGACATGAAGTACTTGATTTTTGATCTCGAAGCGACTCGCCGCGAACGCGACCAATACAAAGAGATGCTCGAACAAGATGGCCGCTTGTAGGCCGTTGTCATCGGGTTGAGCGCTCAGGTGATTTCAAGTCGTCCTGCCAATGCCGCGACCTGGCAGCAATGGCGGACGGGTACGTCGACTCGAGCGGCACGTCGACGTACCAGTAGCGTCGACACCGCTCATCTCAAAACTTCATCGATGACGGATCGATCATGACCGTCTCCCGTGAGACCGCTTCCCAGCGAAACTCGCGGATGATTTGTCGCTGCAAGTTGGCGATGTCGTCGGTCGGTCCCAGCGGCTCGCTGATCAAGCCGGCGGTGCTGGCGGCCCAGTGCACGATTTCGATCGGGCACATGCCCGCTTCACGGTACTGGCTCAATCGCGTGTCGCCGTGACGCTTCGCCAACCGACGACCGTCCGTGCCGACCACCAGCGGCACGTGCGCGAACGTCGGCGGTGCGAATCCCAACGCGTCGTAGAGCTCGAGCTGACGAAAGGTGCTGGCAATCAAATCGTTGCCACGAACCACCTCGGTCACCCCCATCGCGGCATCGTCAACGACGACCGCTAATTGGTACGCCGCCTCGCCGGTTTTGCGAGTGATGGGAAAGTCACCGAGATCCGTTTGCGGCGTACACGTTTGCTGGCCAGCCAACGTGTCCTCAAAGCTGAGCGGCGTCGACCGACTACGGAATCGCCAGCAATACGATCCGAATTCAGGCAGCGAGTGACCGCGTCGCCACAGCGCACAGGTGCCCGGATAGATCGGTCCCTCATCACCGACGTGCGGCGCCGATGCAGCCGTTTCGATGTCACGGCGAGTGCAAGTGCAAGGATAAACCGAGTCTTGCTCAATCAACCGCTGCAGTGCCTCGTCGTAAAAACGAGTTCGCCTGGTTTGCACATACGGGGCATGGGGTCCGCCCACATCCGGGCCTTGATCCCATTCGATCCCCAACCACCGCAGATCCGCGACGGCTTGTTCGCTCGCCCCCGGCTTCACCCGAGGCGAATCGATATCCTCGATGCGCAGAATCAATTGCGCGTTCGCGGCACGTGCGGACCAGTACGCGACGAGATAGGTCCGGGCATTACCAAGATGTTGAGCTCCGGTCGGCGACGGTGCGAGTCGCGAGGCGGCGACTCTCGAGGCCGCGGGGCCGCGGTCGCCGTGCATCAGAACTCCGCGCTACCGGGCGTTCGCGGAAACGGGATCACGTCACGAATGTTTTGCATACCGGTGACGTACTGGACCGCGCGTTCGAGTCCCAATCCGAAACCCGCATGGGGAACGGTGCCGAATCGCCGCGTGTCGATGTACCAGCCGTAGTCAGCTTCGTTGAGCTTGGCTGCCGCCATCCGTGACTGCAACACATCGAGCCGTTCTTCACGTTGAGATCCGCCGATGATCTCGCCCACACCGGGGACCAACACATCCATCGCCGCGACGGTCTGGCCATCGTCGCTCACCCGCATGTAGAAGGGCTTGATGCTCGCGGGATAGTCCGTCAAAATGACCGGGCCCTTGACATGATGCTCCGTCAAATAGCGTTCGTGCTCCGCTTGCAGGTCCGTGCCCCAGTTCACGGGATAGTCAAACTTTTGGCCGCACCGGGTGAGCACATCGACGGCTTCGGTGTACGTCATGTGGGTGAACGGACGCTCGATCACGCCGCGAATTTGTTCGATCACACCAGGCTGGATACGTTCCTCGAAGAATTGCATGTCTTCGCCACAGCTATCCAAGCAGTCCTTGAAAATGCGTTTCAGGAAGTCTTCGGCGAGTTGCATGTTATCGGCGAGATTGAAGAACGAAGCTTCGGGTTCGACCATCCAAAACTCAGCCAAGTGCCGGCTCGTGTTGCTGTTCTCGGCGCGGAATGTTGGTCCGAACGTGTAGATGCGTCCCAGCGCGGTCGCATAGGTTTCGCCGTTGAGTTGGCCACTGACCGTCAAAAAAGTCGGCTTCCCGAAGAAGTCCAAGTCGTAGTTAACGGGTTTGCCCGCCGCCGCGAGTCGATCGAGATTGAGTGTCGTGACGCGAAACATTTCGCCGGCACCCTCGCAATCGCTCGCCGTGATGATCGGCGTGTGCGTGTACAGGAACCCTTGTTCGTCAAAGAAGCGGTGAATCGATTGGCTGATGCGGTTGCGCACGCGCATCACCGCCCCGATCGTATTGGTACGTGGACGCAGGTGTGCCCACTCGCGCAGCTTCTCGAGGGTGTGACGTTTCTTTTGCAGCGGATATTCGTCGGCATCCGCCCAGCCCACCACGCGCACTTCGCTCGCGTGCATCTCCGTCGCTTGACCGCCCGCCGGAGACGGCTTGATTTCACCGACCGCGACAATACTGCAACCAGCCGTGAGCTTTTGAATCTCGCTGGCATAGTTCGCCAATTCGGCTGGCGCGACGACCTGCAAGTTTCCCATCGAGCTGCCATCGTTGACTTCGATGAAGCTGAACCCGCCCTTACTATCACGCCGCGTCCGCACCCAACCCCGCACCTCGCGGTCGCTCCCGATCGAGGCCTCCGTCCGTGCTTCCGCAATACTCGTCCATTTACTCATGACTCGTGTCCATTACCATCAATGTTTGAGACTCACCCGACGCAGCCGCGGAGCACGATGCGAAAACCAATTCAGTCCGTTGGCGAGGCATAATCGTACCGAATCGTGCTCCGTCTCGGCCAGCAGCCTTGAAGAAAAGATCGACCTGGGGGTCCAATTGGCGGAACTGCACTTAACGCGACTCGATAATCGTCCAGCGAATCGGAGTCGTGTCTGATAACGAATATCGTGGCACCTGCCACGACTAAGGACCGCAGGCTTGCAAGCTGGTCACCGATTACGCAAAATGCGTAACGCATGTTGCGTAATTTACTTGGAGACTCATCAGTGAATCCATTTACCTACGGCGGAGTCGTCGGCAACGACGAATTCTGCAATCGCACCCAAGAACTGGCTGACTTATCCGAAACCATGCGGTCCGGTGGTCGTTGCTTTTTGTACGCTGAGCGTCGGATGGGCAAGACTTCGCTGCTGATGCGTGCCCTCGGCAAACTGCCACGTAAGGATTTCATTCCTGTCTACGTGGACCTGTGGCCCACTGATGGAACCGCCTCCTTCGCGACCGCTACTGCGAAAGCGATGGCGACCGCTGCGGAAACGAATGCGAGTCGACTCTTGGAACTAGGCAAGTCACTCTTTGGACGACTCCGCCCGAGCGTCTCGCTCGATGATACCGGCCAGCCAAAAGTCGATTTCGGCGTCGATGGGCGTTCGCTGTCAAAGACGGATTTAACGGAAGTCCTTCAGGCCCCTCAGACGCTCGCCGCGCGAACTGGCAAAACCGTCGTCATGGTGTTTGATGAATTCCAACAGATCACCGAATACGACGACGACATCGCCGAGCGTCAACTGCGAAGCTCGATCCAGCATCACCAAAGCGTTGCCTACCTGTTCCTTGGAAGTCGCAAGCATCTATTGCAGTCGATGTTTCTGGAGTCTTCAAGGCCGCTGTACCGATCCGCGATGCACTACCCCATCGGCCCCATTGCAACGGAGCACTGGCAACCGTTCATCGCGAAACGTTTCCGCAGCGCCGACAAGACATTCGATCAACCGCTAATCGCCAAGCTCTGCCAGCGCACGCAAGGGCATCCCTTCTACACCCAGCATCTATGCCACGTCTTGTGGTCAATGATCGAGAGCGGCGGCTCAGTCGAGGAATCCAATCTTGAAACTGCCGTTAGCGAGCTTCTGCGGCGTGAAAGTCATGCCTATATGACACTTTGGGAATCGTTGACGAAGAACGAGCAACGATTCCTTCGCGGTATAGCCGACAGCGAAACACCGCCGAAACCGTTTTCATCCGATTTCACGCGCACGTACGGATTGCGAAGCGCATCCAATGCCCAACGCGCAGCCGAATCGTTGGTAGCTAGTGACATCATCGAGCGTGAAAGCACATCGTACGTTATCAACGACCGCTTCTTACGTTTGTGGATCAAGAAAATGAATTCGTAAGCATCGTTCGGTTTTCTATGGTTGCCTTTTGCTCCGCGAAAGAATGATGGTCCCAACATCCATCGGGCCTGTCTCGGCAATCGTCCAGCGAATCGGCGTCGTGTCCGCGACCGAGTATCGACCTAGCAGTCGATCGCCGTTAGTACCACGAGAGATCGGGTCAAAGGTACCCCAGAC
>JBBSJZ010000087.1:0-14750 GCA_038256795.1 Pirellulales bacterium
AGAAAGCCGCCAAGAACGGCGTCATCGCACTGCAGCTTCACCAGGGGCCCGCAATGACGGTTCGCTTCAAGAATTTGGTACTCGAAGCGATCTAATGCCCGTCGGTTGGGCTGTGCCAATTTGCCGCCAGTTCCCGGCGAGCTAAAGTGTCCGCGAAAGGTAACCATGGCGAAATCGATTTGGCCCAACGACGATACGACGACCACCCTGCTCGCTGCGGCGCGGGGTGGGGATGGCGATGCGATCAACCAACTTTTGGAAAAGCATCGTGGGCCGGTGCGTCGGCTCGTGCAAATGCGACTGGATCGTAAAGTCCAGCGCCGCGTCGATGTCAGTGACGTGGTGCAGGAGGTAATGATGGAAGCCACGGGACGGCTGGAGAAGTATCTCGTCGACCCGAGCATGGCGTTCCATTTGTGGCTGCGTCAAATCGCCTGGGATCACATCATCGATACGTATCGCCGACATCGCGTTAGCGCCAAGCGGAATATGGATCGCGAGCAACCGATGACTGCGCCGGCGGGCACCGACAACTCGACGATGGAATTGGTGGTCCAGCTTTGTGACCCAGCACTCACACCCGCGGCCGCGGCGACCCAGCGTGAGATTGCCGAGAAGGTCGAGGCGGCCGTCGAGCGACTCGGTGACCAGGATCGAGAGATCATCACGATGCGTCATTACGAGCATCTGTCGAATCTCGAAATCGCTCAGGCCCTGGGGCTGAATCCGCCCGCGGCGAGCATGCGTTACTTGCGAGCGATCCGGCGACTGCGCGAAGTCATGGCCGAGCAGGGCGAAGTGAGTATGGATGGTGAGAGTCACCGGTGAGCGGATTGCAGGGCGCTGAGGCGATCCACGACCAACGACTCGCCGACTTGCTCGCCGAGATGACCGACGCCGTTTGCCGCGGTGAGATCATCAACTTCAATGCGATTTGCGAGGCGAACCCCGAGTTTGCGGCCGAGTTGCTTCAGCTCTGGGGCGCGGTGCTCGTTACCGACACCGCCGGCTCGGTCTTTGACGAGCGGATCGGCTTGGCCGCGTCTGACTCGGGCTCGGGCGATGCCGGGACGAGTCGGTGGAAGAGCCTCAGCTTGCCGACGACGGTGGGTGACTACGAGTTGCTCGAGGAGGTCGGACGCGGCGGGATGGGTGTGGTGTTCCGGGCGCGACAAATTAGCCTTGATCGCGAAGTCGCCGTGAAGATGATTTTGCGTGGGCGACTGGCCAGCAACGATGATCTTCAACGTTTCCTCGCGGAAGCGTCCGCGACCGCCAAACTCGAGCATCCGGGGATTGTGCCCGTCTACGATGTGGGTGATTTCGACGGACGTCCGTTCTTTAGCATGCAGTTCATCGCCGGCGAAACGCTCGCGGATCGTGTCGTTCGAAGTCCGCTGGCCCAGCGTGATGCGGCACGAATCGTTGCCTCGATCGCCCGCTCGGTCGGATACGCGCATCGCCAAGGGATTCTGCACCGGGATCTCAAACCCAACAACATTCTCATTGCCGTCGATGGTTCGCCGATGGTCACTGATTTTGGGCTCGCCAAGCAACTCGGCAGCGAATTGGATTTAACGCGCAGCGGTGCGCTGCTGGGGACGCCCGCTTACATGTCTCCCGAGCAAGCCAGTGGACGACGCGGTTGGGTGGGCCCGGCGAGTGACATTTACTCGCTCGGCTGCGTCCTCTATTTCGCGCTCACGGGACGTTCACCGTTCGTCGGCGACTCACCGATGCAGATCGTGATGCTCGTGATCGAACAGGATCCGACGCCGCCACGGGTGCTGCGTCCGAGTTTGGATCGCGACTTGGAGATGATCGCGATCCGTTGTTTACAAAAACCGTCGGACTTGCGCTACGCGACCGCCGATGCGCTCGCTGCGGATCTCGAAGCTTACCTGGCCGACGAAAAAGTGGCGGCGCGGAGCGGCCACTTCAATCAAGTCGTGGCTCGACTATTTCGGGAAACGCATCATGCCGGCGTGCTCGAGAACTGGGGCGTCTTGTGGATGTGGCATTCGCTCGTGCTCTTTGTCGCTTGCCTAGTGACCTGGTGGCTCGACTGGTCGGGGGTTACGGATCGCAGCGTCTACGCGGGGCTGTGGACGCTCGGTATCGGGATGTGGGCGGCCGTGTTTTGGAAACTGCGTCAACGACTCGGCCCGGTGACCTTCATTGAGCGTCAAGTTGCGCACGTCTGGGGGGCGAGCATGATCGCCATCGCGATGCTGTTTCCGCTGGAGTGGTGGTTGGGATTGACCGTACTCAGTTTGTCGCCGCTACTCGGCGTGATCAGTGCGATGGTGTTCATCGTCAAAGCGGGCATGCTCAGCGGTGTGTTTTACATCCAAGCCGCCGCGTTGCTGTTGGCCGCCATCGCAATGTCCATCCTGCCCGACCAAGCGCACCTCATTTTCGGCGTCGTCGCGGCCCTCTGTTTCCTCATTCCCGGCTGGAAATACCGCGGCGTGCCGCTACCCATCCGCTGAGACGTGACAAGACGACGACGCACCGATGGCGGTCGACGCGAATTCCGCTACAACAGGGCGCTTAATTTCTTCCTGAAGCGGACACGATCGTGACTTTGGAATTGGTAGAGACGCTGCTGAGCGAGGACGCGGACCCGATTGCGGCGGGTTGGCAATTGCGTGAACTCGTTAACAGTAAGACCCCCGATGGGGCCGGTTTGCTGGCCGAACTCGCGTCGCGTGGCGGGGCGTTGGCGCTGGCTGATCCCGCGATCCTGGGCGGACTGCTACGAGTGACGCACACGAAATTGCTCGCGTCGCGTGGCGATGACGAGTCACCGCTCGGAGCCGAGGATATCAATTTGACGGACGTCCAGAATCTGCTGGGCCAGATCGGCGACGACGTGCCCAATCGTTTCTTGCTGCTGCACTTGTTGGCGATCATCCGCACACCCGCTGCGCTGCGGATGCTCGTCGCTCGACTCGATGAGTCACCTCCCAAGAATTGGCTCGAGGCCGGACAGACGCTGAGTCCGTTGATGCAGCGTCGAGATTGGTCGATCGATGCCGTGTTCCCGCAGGCCCTGGCATTGCTCGCGCACCCACCGCTCGCATCGGCAATTCTCGATATCGCGAATTACTTGACGCGGACGTCACAAGTGGCAAAGCATCCCGCCACGAGTCGCGCCGAGACGCTCGCAAGTTTGCTGGGCGGAGTGACGAATCAACTCAGTCGCTTTGAGGACGATCCGCGGTCGTTCGGTGACGACATCGACACGGTGCAGCAGCGACTCGGTGAAGCCGTCTCGTTGGCGATTTCGCTTTGCGACGCGATCGGCTTGATCGGTGACGAAACGTATCTGGGCAAGCTGCATCAAACCCTCGAGCTACGTCATCGACGTGTGCAGTGCGAAGCGGCCGGTGCGATGGCCCGACTCGGTGATGAATTGGGACAGCAACGGTTGCTCGAACTCGCCCAAGAACCCGTCTGTCGATTGCGGGCGATTCACTATGCCGATGAACTTGAGCTCGGCGACGGGATCGATGAACAATATCGGAGTGATGAGGCGAATGCTGAAGCCGAGATGGCGTTGTGGATGAGTCAACCGCAGCAGATGGGTGTGCCGCCGACGAGCGTCGAGGTGGTCGAGACACGTCGCTTGTTGTGGCCGAGCTTCACCAGTCCCGTCGATGTTCACCTGGTGCGGTTCGAGTACAACTTTGGCGACCAGATTTACAGCAACGTTGGCATCACGGGTCCGGCCGTGTACACGATGGCGAGTGATGTCGCGGATCTGGCGACCGACGACATCTATGCAATCTATGCCGGCTGGCACGCGGATCACCCCGAGATTTTTTCGGTCCCGGCGAGCCAATTGAACTCGGCTCAAAAGCGTATCGTCGAGCCCTTGACGGTGTACCTCGATCGACACGGATACGAGGGACTCGAGGTCGAATTGCTCGGCTTCTTTTTGGATGAGCAGTGCGCGGTGTTCCAAGCGACCCGTGACTCGGTCCGTTGCCGCGTGGTGACGGACGGACTCGAGACGATTGACCAACCGATCGACGGCCGGCTGAGGCCGCTTTCGGCGATGGATTTATTTCATTGGTACAAGGGCCGCAAAATGCTGCGGACGTTCAACAGTTGATCGAGGTGGAAGTGCGATGCCGTTGAATTTGGGACCCCTCGGTGATGCCGAAAATCGATTTCGCCAGGGCTACGGTGACTTTGCTCGCGGCTGGGCCGTGGTCCGTGAGAATTGGCTCGATGACCAATGCGAAAGATTCGAGCGGCAACGATTGTCGTCGCTCGGTCCGGCACTGACACGGCTGACCGCGTCGCTGCAAGCGCTCGAGTCGGTGGCGAGAAAAGCCGATCGAGAGTTGAGCGATCCAGATCACTCGGTGAGCGGCTTGAGCTGAGGCGGCGTGGATCCACCGATTGAGCATTCATAGCTACAATGCTCATCATGCAAGATGATTCGATGAGCCCTTCCGGACTATTCTCACTGCCGCGTTTACAGCGATTGCTGGCTGCGCTCCAGTCTCGCTCGCGCTGGTGGGCGAACGAACGAGCGAGATTGGTTCAGACTCACGTGGGTGAAGAAGCACTCGAGCGAACTCGGCACGATGAACTTCGCCATAAAAAAGCGGAGACTTGTCGTCAGCTGCGTCGCGCCACGCTCGCCCAGTGGGATGCGTCGGAAGAGCAACTCGTGCTCGACTACGAAGTCACGTCGGTGTCGCTGCGGCAAGAACTCAATCGGCTTGCCGTCATCTACCGCCGCAAGCTCGTGGAAGAGCGAAAGACGATCGAGCGAAAGGTCGCGGCGCGTCGACAAGCGGTGCTTCATCAATATGAAAATCAAAAGAACCAACCTGGGAACCAGAAACGCAAAGAGATCAAAGCCATCGATGCGACTTTGGTCCCGCTCCGCACGAATGTCGAGACGGCTCGTGCGTTAACCGTCCAGCGTCTTGAGCGATTACCCGAGGTGGCACCAGAGTACGTTGAAGCGGATTTTCCGGAGCCGAAGGTGTACACGGTGGCCGAGTCACTCGCCGCGATCGAATCGCTCCAAGTGTCTATCCTAGGGGTGCTCAAGCAAATGCGTTCTGGGTTCGCATCCCAGGTGGTGGATACGTTCTACCTGCCGCTGGGCATCGTGCTGTTCATCGCGATTTGGGCGGTGATCGCTTTCTTCGCCGCGCCGTATCCGCCTTGGTTGGCCATGGGTGCGGGGGTACCCATCGCGGGGTTGATCGGCTTGGTGATCTACCTGGTGTTGCTGTTGCCACTAAAACGGATGACGCGTGAGTTGTTTCCGAAGGTCGAACGGATCAGCCGTCTGAGTGAAGCTTGTGCTGACGCCGGTCGTCGCATCTCAACTCGGATTGCAAGCGAGACGTCGGCCGAATTGATCCAGCGACGTGATTCGCAATTGGATGCCGCGCACCGATGGCAAGTCGAGCATTTAGCGGAGATGGAAGCGAGACTCAGTCGTGAAGAACGTGAAGCGCGCGAGAAGCTGAACGCCAAAATACGCCAGGTCGATCATGACTTCGGTGCCGAAATCGCATCCACCCAACAATTCATGCGAAATCGCGCGGACCAGGTAGCGGCGGCTATTACACGGGATATGGCCGACAACGAAACTCACATTCGCGATCTCGGTGACGAGGCGAGTGCAACGCGTCAAATGCAAGTGCATCGATTGCACGAGCGGCTCAACCAGGGATTGCAACGTGGACTGGAACGGATCGTCGCCACACAATCACTCGTTCAATCCCGCTTTCCCGACTGGTCCGTCGTTCGCCGGGGCGCACAACCGCTGCGAGCTGCCGTGCCATTCTTGCCGATCGGTCACGTCAATGTCGAGTCGTACTTGCAACGAGTGCTGACGATGGATTCGGATACCACGCCGCGTTCGCCCCGTAGCCGAGCGGTGTTGCCACCGGGCCGAGCCTTGCTGCCACCTGGCCGAGCGGTGCCGGAGTTGATTCCCGTGGTCCTGCATCGCGAGCTGCATAGTGGGGTGGTGATCCATTGCCCGCCGTCCCAGTTCACTGCGGCGGTCGAGGTCGTGCACCAAATGCTTTGGAGACTGCTCACCGGCGCATCGCCCGGACGCGTGAAGTTGACACTCATCGATCCGTTGGGACGGGGCCAGAACTTCACGAGCTTGATGGCGCTTGCCGATCACGACGCGTCGCTCGTCAATCATCGTGTCTGGACGTCTGAGAACACGATTGAGACTCGCTTGGGCGAACTCGCTCACCGCGTCGAAGACGTTCTGCAAACCTGTTTGCGCGACCGTTTCAAACGGATCGAAGACTACAACCTTGTTGCCGGTTCGATGGCCGAACCCTACCGCTGCGTCGCTGCCGTCGGCTTGCCCGAGGGACTCAGCCGTGAGGGGTACAAGTTTTTACGGGCGCTCCTCGAGAGTGGTCCCCGCTGCGGTGTGATGGCGATGCTGGTGTGCGATAGCACCAAGCCGTGGCCCGCCGATATGCCGCTACCGTCCCAGCAACGGCTGCTGAGTTTACGCATCAATGAAGCGGGGCGATGGAGTTTAGATCATGAACCCCTGGCGTCTCATGAGTTCGTCCCTTTGGCGCCACCGCCGGCATCGATGCGGTCCGAACTCACGGACACGATCGGCACCGCCGCGGCAGCCGCGGCACGGGTCGAAATCCCCTTGGCGAGCTTGCTCGGACCGAGCATGGATGGAAATGCGAACACGCATGATGGCATCCAAGTCCCCATCGGCACCCAGGGTGCGAATCGAACGCTCGAATTGCGACTGGGCGAGGGAGTTCGCCAACACACACTGATCGCGGGGAAAACGGGGTCTGGAAAAAGCACGCTGCTGCACGCCATCATCACCGCGGGGATGCACCGGTATCGACCGAGTGAGCTGCAGTTCTACTTGCTCGACTTCAAGAAGGGGGTCGAGTTCAAAGTGTACGCGGATCGTCAATTGCCACAGATGCGTGTCATCGGTATCGAGAGCGAGCGGGAGTTCGGACGCAGTGTGCTGCAGCGGTTGGATGCTGAGCTGCAACAGCGAGGTGAACTGTTTCGTGCCGCGGGCGTGCAAGACCTCAGCGATTACTGCAGCGCGACGGGTCGGCCGCTGCCGCGCGTGATGTTGGTGGTCGATGAATTCCAAGAGCTCTTTCTGCGTGACGATCGGATCGCGTCGGACTGTGCGATGTTGCTCGATCGTCTGGTTCGCCAGGGCCGCTCGTTCGGAATGCATGTCGTGCTGAGTAGCCAATCGCTCGCCGGAGCTTACTCATTGCCGCGGGCGACGCTGGGACAAATGGCGGTGAGGATCGCGATGCAGTGCAGCGAATCGGATGCGGCCATGATTTTGGCCGACGACAATACGGCGGCGCGATTGCTGGCTCGACCTGGCCAGGCGATCTACAACGACGCCGGCGGACTCGTCGAAGGTAATCAACCCTTCCAAGTCGCTTGGATCTCCAGTGACGCTCATCGCGAGTTGCTCGGTCACATCGCTGCGCGAGACCAAGTCTGCTGCGGTGACTATCCACCGACGGTTGTCTTCGAAGGCAATCGGCCGGCGAAGTGGTCGCCGGTACTCGTCAATTCAATCAAGTCCGAGACCTTAGCGAACGATTCGCTGCGAGGCTTGCTCGGCGAATCCGTCGAGATTGGGCCACCGGTTTCCATCGAGCTGAGTCGTAACTCCGGCCGCAACGTGCTCGTCGTGGGAGTGACCGAGAACAAGCCAGCCTTACTGGCGACGTTGATTTCGAGTCTGGCCAAGGGCCATGAGGAGTTGCGAGTCGTTTATTTCGACGGTGGCCGCGTTGACGATCCGCCCGCAGTCGCAACGTGGCTCGGCGAGGTCGGATTGCGACTGGAAACCGTCAAGCCGCGGGAAGCGGAAACCCAATTGCGAGCGTTGTCCGAGTTGCTCAGCGAGCGGGCGAGTGCCACGGACCCGGTCGCACCGATCATCGTGGTGATCGATCCCCTCGATCGATTTCGTGATTTGCGGCAGGACGATTCGTATCGTTTTTCGCTTGATGCCGCCGCCGGTACGTCCGCCGCCGCCATGCTTCAATCGCTCCTGCGTGAGGGCCCGAACCAGCGGGTGTTCACAATTCTAGTTTGCAACGGCGCCGAGACGCTAACGCGTTGGTTACCGCGTGCATCCCAGCATGATTTGGAGCTGCGCGTCCTCGGAGTGCTCAATGCCGCTGACTCGTCGATGCTGATCGACACGCCTGCGGCCGCGGACTTGTCTGCGGCGACAATGCTGCTGTATGACGACGCCGACGGCAAACTCAGCAAGTTTCGGTTCGTCGATCAACCCGCTGCGAAGGCGGTGAAGCATTGGTTGGATCATTCATGACCAACGCGATTCGCTGGGGCCACGCCGAGACGGTGAGCGGACATCGCCCGCATGTACAAAATGAGGGGCGCGACGTAGCATCCCATCATGAATAGAATCGGTGAACAAAATCTGCGGGTGCTCGTGATTGGCGCCGGAGCGGCTGGAATGATCGCCGCGGCGGAGGCCGCGCGACGCGGTGCGGACGTGGTGGTCCTGGAAAAGAACACCAAAACCGGGGTCAAAATCTTGATGTCCGGCGGCACTCGCTGCAACATCACCCACGATACCGATGCCCGCGGTATTGCGGCCGCATTCGGCAAAGCCGGTCGATTTCTACAACCGAGTGTCGGCGCGTTTTCACCCAGCGACGTGGTGCGAATGTTCGAGGGACTCGGGGTCGAAACCAAGGTGGAGGAAACGGGCAAGGTGTTCCCGATCAGTGATCGCGCCGTGCAAGTTCGCGATGCACTTCATCGTCAAGCCATCGAAGCCGGCGCGACGATTCATCTCAGCCAGGGTGTTGCAAGTGTCGAGCGATTGGGTTCCGGTTGGTGCGTCCGAACGAAGACGGATACGTTCGAAGCCGACCGCGTGATCGTGACCGCGGGGGGCAAGAGTTGGCCGGGATGCGGCACCACCGGTGACGCGTACGGTTGGCTCAGCGGGCTCGGGCACTCGATCGTTCGCACGCGTCCCGCACTCGTACCGCTCGTCGGAGGTGATGAATGGAGTCGCGAGTTGTCTGGGGTGACGATCGAGGACGTGGTGCTGTCCGTGCGCGATCGAGCGCAGCCCAAAAAACCGCTCGTCACGCGCCGATCGTCGCTCTTGCTAACGCACTTCGGGTACTCCGGCCCGGCGGCGATGGACGTGAGCGGCGCCATCACCTCCGCAGCGTCGCCGGATGATCGAATCCTGGAAATCGACTGGGTTCCCGAGATCCACGAAGAGTCTGTGCGTGAGCGATTGTCCGATCGCAGCGCTGCCGGGCGTCGACGTGTCGGCCAGGTCATCGGCGAGTGGATGCCCGGTCGCTTGGCGGGCGCGATTATCGCCCGAATCACACCGGACACGCCGCTCAGTGAGTTGCCCAAACGTGCGCTGCTGCAATTGGTCCAAGATCTGAAACGCATGCCGCTGCCGATCACGGGAACGCGCGGGTTTGATAAGGCCGAGGTTACTGCGGGCGGTGTCACGCTTGCCGAAGTGGATCCCCGTACGATGGCCAGCCGGCTTGTGCCGAACCTGTACATCGCCGGTGAAGTGCTCGATGTCGACGGCCACATCGGTGGCTATAACTTTCAAGCGGCCTTCAGCACGGGTCGCGCCGCAGGCATCGCGGCGGTGATGCCGTGACAGCCCACCTTTGAGGTCGCTCCAAATGGTGATCACCCGAGATCCGCATGCCTGATTTGATTGCCCAGGGCCCACGCAGCGAGCAACGTTGGCGACGTGAAGTTCCGTCACAACTTTCCGGCGTCGAACCCGTGATCGGCCGTACCGGGGGCCATTGGTCAATCCCTTGGGATACCTTGGTCTCGCGCCAGCACGTGAGAATCGTGCCCAAGCCGGACGATCGTGTCGAAGTCGTGGTGATGCCCGATGCTCGCAACCCCGTGTTTCACCAGGGTGTCAAAAAGAGTCGCTTCCTGCTCGTCCCCGGCGACCACTTTGTGATTGGCGAGACGACTTTGATGCTCGCCAAACGGCCCGGAGCGAGCGAACCCAGGGCGACGGGCGAGATTACCGAGCAAGTTTTTGATCCGCACGCGCTCAGCCAAAAACGGTATCGCAACACCGACTCGCGCATCGACATGCTGAGCCGGTTACCGGATCTCGTCGCCGGCAGTGAAAGTGATGAGGAATTACTCGTTCGTGTGACGGGAGTGTTGCTGCGGGCGACGCCCGGCGCGATCGCGGTCGCCATTGTCGCGGTCGAATCCGACACCGTCGTCGCTTCCTCAGCGTCCGTCCCTGCAGCGTCCGTCCCTGCTGCGACTGTTTCTGCAGCGACTGTTTCTGCAGCGATTGTCGACGAGGGCGTTCGCGTCCTTCACTACGACAATCGCGAGATGTCTGAGGCAGCGCCGCCGATTAGCAGCCGGTTGGTGCGAGCGGCGGTGTCGCGGCGCGAGAACGTCTTGCACTCGTGGCCGAGCCAGCGCGAGTCGAGCGCGGCGTTCACGTCCCACGAAGAAGCCGACTGGGCATTCTGTGTCCCACTGCAAAGTGATGCCTGTCCGGGCTGGGCGATCTACGTCACCGGTTGTCATCACGGAACCGCCGCCGCGTCCGTGGGCGAGCCCTTCATGAGCGAGACACTCTCGGTCGGCGGTGTTCACCCGGATGTGCTCGAAGTGCTCCAGGATGACATGAAGTTCACGGGCTTGGTCGCGACGACGTTGTCGAGCATCCGCCAAGCCCAACAGTTGCAAAATCGCCAAGTCGCGATGCGCCAGTTCTTTGCGCCCGTCGTGATGCGAGCGCTTGCCGGACGTGATACGAGCGAAGTGCTGCAGCCGCGTGAAGTCGACTTGAGTGTGATGTTTTGTGACTTGCGAGGCTTCTCCCGCTTTTCGGAACGCGACGCGGATCGGTTGCTCGAGTTACTCGCGCGGGTCAGCGACGCGCTGGGCGTGATGACGCATCACATTCTTGATACCGGCGGCGTGATCGGTGATTTTCACGGTGACGCGGCAATGGGATTCTGGGGTTGGCCCTTGCTTCAAGACGACGCCGTGCTCCGCGCCGCCGATGCCGCCCTGCGCATTCGCGAGGACTATTCCCAGCGACAATCCGCCAGCGAGCTGCGGTGCGGCATCGGCATTGCCACCGGACGCGGTGTCGCCGGCCAGATCGGCACGGTTGACCAAGTCAAGGTCACCGCCTTTGGCCCCGTGGTCAACTTGGCGTCCCGTCTCGAAGGCATGAACAAAGCGTTCGGGACTGAGGTTTTGATTGACGCGGCATCCGCGACGAGACTTCGCACGTTGGGCGCACCGGCGAACGATCTCCTGCGGCTGCGTCGACTCGCGCGAGTGCGTCCCGCCGGGATGCAAATGGTCACTGAAATCTACGAACTTCGACCGCGCAGCGACGCTGACTCCGCCCAACTGACCGACGCACACATCGCATGCTACGAAGAAAGCCTCAAGCTGCTCAATGATTCACGGTGGGCTGAAGCCTACGAGCGACTTCACGAGTTGCCCGCGTCGGATCGGCCCAAGGACGTACTCCTGTCGTTGATCTTGAGGCACAATCGAACCGCCCCGGCGAGCTGGGACGGCGTGATCAATTTCCCATTGAATTCGTGAGCGACGGTCCACGAATGAACGAGCGAGGCTATCCATGTCGTGAAGTGCCTTGGTCGTTCGCTTTTTCCGCCTCGTACCGAGCGTGCGTGGCGGCATGCGTACTCGCCTCAGAACAACTCGCCACTGGTGAAGTACGCATCCATATCCAATGCGTGCGATTTGCGTTTCGTTTCCAGCGAGTCGCTGGCGGCGAACATCGGCGGGTCCGCTGCGATTTGTTCGCCTGCGGTTCCGAGCCGTTCCAGATCATCGCGGACAATCCGGTTGATCACGTCGAGCGCGTCCAGCGCTGAGACTTCGTTGTCGCCGTTGACGTCAAAGAACGAGCTGAAACGGTACTCGTCATCGAGGGATCCTCGCGTATCGAGAGCGTTCAAGTAATTGATCACCTGCAACACATCGGCCGCCGTGACCGCTTTATCGCCGTTGACGTCTTGCGGCCGCGACAAGTTGTGCATCGGTTGTTCGCTTCTGGTCACGTGCAAGAAGAACGATGACTCCGTTGCTCGGCTCTGGGCTAAGTCTTCGAACACCCTCATGGTCACGATCAAAGGGCCTGCGAAGTTCGCTGTCGGAACGCCAGAGAACGTTCGGGTCGCCGCATTGAACGATAACCATGGTGGCAAACTCTCGCCGGCCAACGTCGCTCGTAGCGTCCATGCGTCACCTTCGGGGTCGACGATCAATGCCCGCGGTAACTCGACATTCAACTCGCTCCCCGAGATCAACTCGAGTGTAGGTAGTTGCGCGACAAATTGCGGCGACTCATTCACATCGAGGACTTCGATCGTGACCGTCTTGATGGCTGTGAGCGGAACCGTGGCTGAGTCGGTGACACTCACCTCGAGCTGGAGCGTCGCAGCGGACTCGTAGTCAAACCTGGCCTCAGGCGACACACGCAGCGTCCCGTCGCTCGTGATGAGAAACTTGTCCGCCGCATCGCCGCCGACAATGGCGAAGGCCAGAAGTTGACCGAAGTCCGGATCCGTCGCCAGGATTTGGCCCACCACGCCAGTCGAATTCTCATTGAACGAAATCGTGTTCGTCTCGATCGTTGGCGTTTCATTCTCGTCGGAGATCAGCACCGTAATCGTCGCGGTTGTTGCCAACGGCGGCGTCCCAGAGTCGCGCACGCGGACGTCGACCAGCAGTTCGCTGGCAGTATTGAAATCGATCGCGGCGGGATTCTTGACGCTCAGCACGCCGGTGATCGGATCAATCTGTAGTGCCGCGGCGCCATTGCCACCCACAATCGCGTAGGTCAATTGTTGCCCCTCGTCGTCGTCCATGGCGTCGACCGTTCCGATGGGTGTGCCGATGACGGCCGACTCCGACACGCTCAACGTGGGCGTCTCGATCGTGGGCGGTTCGTTGACGTTGTTGAGCGTGATCGTGACGCGGGCGGTTGCGGTCGAGCTGGCCGCGTCGGTCACGTTCACATCGAGTGTGATCACCGGCGTCGTTTCAAAGCTGAGTACCGCAGCCGGTGCAACCTTGATCTCGCCGCTCGTCACGTCGATGAGGAATCCCATCGAATCCGAATTGGCAAAGCGATAATTCAGCGGACCATTCTCGGGGTCATTAGCGATCACCGAGCCGATCACGGTACCTGGGCCGGTATTCTCATCGATCGACACCGCAACGTCTTGCGCCGTCGGTGGTTCATTGGGCACGAAGCTGAAATTTTGAACGAAATTTTCATACTTCGTCACGTTGATGCTCACCGCTGGCGTTCCCTCGTTACCGAGTACGACCACGTTGTAAGCGTCTGGGAACAGGTTGGTGATCTCGTAGTCACCGGTCGCGTCGGTCATCGCAGCGGGCTCGAGCTGGGTGTAGCGGAGTCGATCGAATCGACCGAACGGACCGCCATCGAGATGATCCTCGTCGCTAAACACGAACACGTACGCGATTTCATCACTGGAGGCATGGATCGAGAGGGTTTGTTTCGCACTGCTTCGAAGCAGCCCGCTCACCTGGGTGTCGATCAATTCACCGGCGGCGTTGTACGCCTCGATGCGTCCGTAGACTTTGGAGAGCGAATTGTCGCTGCCGATCGCGTCGATGGAAACGCTTCTCACCGGTTGATAAAAGTCGAATCGCAGCACATCGCCTCGGGAGAACCAATCGATCCCGCCCTTGGCAAAGATGCGATTCGTGAGCGTTATTGGAAAGTTCCGTTGTTGCTCCGCCGTCACGCCAGACGCGGGGAACGATCCCAATGCGAAATTCGTGATCGTGACCCCGGGATAAGCATTGATCAGCGCCGTGGTGGCGGGAACAGCGTCGGCGTCGACCGTGAATGTGAGCAAGTCTCGCGTGCCATTGCCATTGGTATCCGCGAGCACCATCAAATCGCTCACGCCGACGCCGGGTAGTTGTGATGAGACTTGACCCCTTACTCCGCCCACGAAGTTCGGGCCGCCAACATGATCTAAATCTCGACCCGCGAATTGGAACTGGTTGGGGACGCCAAACAAATTATCCGCCAACGCCCATCGCGGTGCGATACTCACTTGATTCCTCGCCTCATCAACGACGGTCGAAGCGACCCAGTCCACGGGCGCATGACCGGTGGACTCACCGACGCGGCCCGCATATCCGAAGCCCTCCGTGTTGACCACGGAAACGCCACCGCGCGTCGTGATCGGGTTGGGTCCCGTTCCAATTTCGGCAAACACGATGTCGCCGTAAGCGACCTTGCCGCGACCGACGAACGGATGCAACGAAATCGAATCCATGACGTTCCATGTCGATGCGATGGCCGCTTCGATCAAGCCGTCATCGTTGGTGTCGATGTCTTGACCGAGTGTCGGTGCCGTATTGGTTTGCAGCAACATGTAGGCATTGGCGCCGATGATAAAGTCAATGCGATTACTAATCGTGTGCGAGTCGGTGTAGATGCCGCCCGGTAATCCGCCAAATCCTTCCGTCGTCGAACGAAGTACCGCCGCACCCGGTTCGACCTGGTGCGGGCTACCCTGCTGCAAAATCGCGAGGTAGCCGTTCTCGCCAAACGTTTGACCACTTAAATTAAAAATTCCATGGATCTTGCCCGCGTCCGGCGACCGCTCACTGACCACGACGAGGTA